>JASEHB010000198.1 GCA_030018745.1 Desulfatibacillaceae bacterium
GCAAGCTGGCCCAAGGGCGCGCAAAACGCCCCTGGGCCAGTTTTTAATCGTCTGCCGTAAAGTTCTATTCCATTGGGCTGCCTGCTTCCTTTGGCTTGCGCCGCGTGCGTGGCCGGGGGCTTTTGGCTTTACGCTCCGCTGCATTTTTGGGAAGTATGACCAGTTTGCGCAAGGCCCCGCTTCCCTTTGAAAAGGTTTTAAGCTCGGAATCCTCTTTTATGAGCAGGTGCACAATGCGCCTGTCGTGTGCATTCATGGGTGCAAATGCAGCCTGCTTGCCCGTGGCCTTTACCCTGGCCGCCATTTTAAGGGCCTGCTGGCGAAGGTTGTCCTCGTGGCGGGCAATGTAGCCGTCCACATCCACCTGGACCCGAAGCCGGGCCTTCCGGTTGCGGTTGACAATCATTTCAATAAGATACTGCAAGGACTCCAGGGTTTGGCCGCGCCGCCCGATGAGAATGCCCGCTTCAGGCCCTGTTACAATAAGGGTTACCTGATTGGCGCTGGCTGACCCAACGGAGCAGGAGAAATCCGCACTGACAAAACCCGCCAGCCTGCCAAGAATTTTGCAGGCCATATCCGCATCCGCCTCTATCTCCTCCGGGGTCAGGAGGGCTTCCGCTTGACCAGGCTCGCCAGGGCCGGAATTTTCCAGCTCGTCCTCATCAATATCCTTTTCAGGGTCAATATCGGGTGCTGGGGTTTCCTTGCCTTTGGCGGAGTGCTGTCTATTGGGGGCAGGCCTCTTTTTGCGCTTGTCGGTCCTGGTCCTGCGGCTTTTTTTGGGGGGAGCCGCGGGCCTGCTCTCCGTTTCTTCAAGAGCCTCAACCGGCATTTTTGGCTCAAGAGCCTCGCCGGATACCATCGGCTCTACCTGCAATTGGCTGGCAGGGGCATCGGGCAGGTTAATGGCTTCGGGGTTTAAATCCTCTGCGTCAAGTTCGGGCAGATCTGCAAGCCCGCTTTTTTTGCGCGCAGGCCGGAGAGGCCTTGGGGGAATGTTGTCTGCCGGGGCAGCAGAAGGTTTCTGGCCGGGCTGCTTTTTGGGAGCGCCAGGTTCGGCGGTTTGCTGCCTGCTCCTGGGCTTTTTTTCGGCAGAGGCAGGCTTTTTTCCCTTCTGCTGCGGCTTCTGGGCCTGCTTTGCAGGGGCAGCTTCTTCTGCCTGGGGCTTCTCTGTTTGGGCTTGGGCAGCCTTTTGGGGAACGCCTACCCGAATACGGGCCTTTTTGACACCCACAAGGCCAAAAATGCCCGAAGAGCCGTAAGACAAAACGCTGTACGATAGCTTGGTTGCGGGAACCCCGAATTCCCTGCTCGCTGTTTCCAATGCCTCGGCCTCTGTGGAGGCCTCAAATTCCTTGTACCGGGTCATGGGGTATTCTCTCGAAAATTTTTAATCCGCCTTTTTCTGAATGTAGTACTGCTGGGCCATGGACAGAAGGTTGTTCACCAGCCAGTAAAGCACCAGCCCTGAAGGAAAGCCGATAAAGATGAAGGTGAACACAATGGGAAGAGCCATCATCATTTTGGCCTGCATGGGATCTGCTGGCGGCGGCGCCATTTTCTGCTGCAGAAACATGCTTGCTCCCATGATCAGGGTGAGTACCGGAAGGCCCGGCGGCTCGATAAAGGGGATATTCAAAAAGGTGAACAGACGATCCGGCGCTGAAAGGTCGTTTATCCAGAGCATAAAGGGCGCATGCCGTAACTCAATTGCCCCGTAAAGCATCTTGTAAAGGGCTATGAATACGGGAATCTGCAAAAGCATGGGCAGGCAGCCGCTCATGGGGTTGACCTTGTAGGTTCGATAAAGCGCAAAGACCTCCTCATTCATTTTGCGCTTGTCGTCCTTGTGCTTTTCCCGAATCTCCTGCATTAGGGGTGCAAGCTTCTTCATCTGGTTCATGGAGCGGTAGCTTTTGTTGGAAAGGGGCCAGAAAAGAAGCTTCACCAGAATTGTGATAAGAATTATTGCAACCCCGTAGTTGGGGATAAGTGAATCGTGAATCCAGATCATAAGAAGAAGGCATGGCTTGGCAATTATGTCAAACCAGCCGAAATTCAATGCCTTGGTAAGAAGTTCGCCGCCCTGCTTGAGCATGTGGGGGCTTTTGGGGCCAAAATAAGCCTGATGTGCAAAAACCTGCTGCTGGCCCGGAGCGAGCACCATGCGCGGATGAATAAGCGTGGCGGCAATAACGCTTGCCTCGCGGGGGGTAAATCGCATTGAGGCGTTTTGGGCAGTTTCTGGAATTAGGGCTGAAAGAAAATAGCGGGTCATTATTCCGGAAAAGCCTATGTTGCCTTCTTTTGCCAGCAGGCCGTCCTTGCGGACCTTGCCGATTTTAATTTCCTCCAGCCGCCTGTCCAGAAGGGCCACCGGCCCCTCAAAGCCATAGCGGGAAACCTGCTCCATCTGGCTGACAAGAGTGACCCCCAGCCGGTCGGAAAGGGGGCCGCCGGAGCCGTTGTACACGGTTACAACAAGGTCCATCACATAGGCATCAGGACGGAAGACAAATTTCTTTTCCACCTTCACGCCATAGGGGCTTGTCCAGAAAAATACCACCTCCCGGTTGCCGTTGGCATTGTCAACAACAAGAAGGTCACCGTCAGCGGAGACATTGAAAACCGCACCTGCAAGGCCGGGAGTGCTGCCGTCTGCAAGCTCGGTTTCAAGGGTGCCCATGTTGGCAGGCAGAACCACCAGCTCCTTTGGCGGAGAATCTGCCTCATTGGTTTTGCGGTAATCTTTTAAAAGCAGGTGAACAAGCGTTGCCCCCTGGCTGGAAAGCTGGGCCACAAAAAGGGGCGTTTCAACCGTGATGATGCGCTCCGGCGCGGCTTCAACAGCTTGTTGCTCCATTCCGGCCTGCGGGGCGGGGGGGGGAGTCAGGGCTGCTGGAGGCATTGCCGGGTCAGGCCGGCTTCCGGGCTGGGGCAAAGATTCTTCTTGAGCCTGCTGGGCAATGCGGTCTCCGGGCTTGGGGCCGAAAAAATGACCCCAGGCTATAAATACAACCACACACAGGGTCAGTGCTATTATCAATCGGACTTGTTCCATTTTAAATCCGTCTCCTAAAAGGCTGGCTGGCCAACAGCCCCCTGATTTGCATTGCTGTTCAGGGAACCGGATCGTATCCGCCAGGATGCCAGGGGTGGCAACGCAGAATGCGACAAAGGGCCAGCCATAAACCCTTGATGACGCCGTAACGCCTGATTGCACAGGCAGCATACTGGGAGCAGGATGGAACAAAGCGGCAAGTCGGACCCAAAAGCGGGGACACCACGCACTGGTACGCAAAAATGGCTGCAAGCAGCCAATTTTTAGGGTGAAGCCCCTTTTGCAATACGCCCAAAAAGGCTTTCCAACGCTTTGCGGCAAGACTCATGGTCAGCATCCGCAGCCATTTTCTTTGCGATGATGTTGATGTCCAGGGCTTGGGGCAAAAGGTGGCGGTTCTGGCGAAAAAACTCGCGCACCCGCCGCTTTATCCGGTTGCGCACCCAGGCATTGCCCACCTTTTTTGTGACGGTAATGCCAAGCCTTGGGCAATGGGCCAAAGAGGAATCATACACCGCAATAAAAAGGCTGTTCTGAACCCTTTTACCCCGCGATGAAAGATCCAGAAACTGGGATCTTTTTTTAAGCCTGCTCTCTTTGGCAAAGAAATGCCTCTCCACGGGCTTAAAGGGCCAGTCGTTTTCTGCCCTTGGCTCGGCGGCGGTTGAGAATGCGGCGGCCCTGCTTTGTGGCCATGCGTTTGCGAAAGCCGTGTGTTCTGGCCCTCTTAATACGGCTTGGCTGGTATGTGCGTTTCATGTTGTTCTCCAGTGCGGCAATATGCCGTTTGCTTAATCAATTAAACAAGTTAGCTTGGAACCGCTTTCGGCTCCCCTCTCTTTTGCGCCGGGCACCGACCCCTGGCGCTTGACCTGCAAGCCTGCTAATCAAGCACAGGTGTATGGCTTTGTCAATATTTCCTGCAAGCGCCCATAAGCCTTGCCAAGGGTGTTTTGGCAATTATTACAGCGCCATTCTTGACAGAAATGTCAAAAAGAGGGATTTTTTGCAAGGTAAAAGAAATTTATTAAAAAAAATACGCCGTTGAGGAGGGTGTTAAGGGTGCCGCAAATTTCGTTTTGGGAGTCGCTTGACCTGCAAGGCATTGACAGGCTGGTTGCAGCCATGCCCTCATCAATGCTTGCAGGGGTTCTTGTTTTTGGCATCCTTTTATTATGCTGGGCTGCTGACCGCATGGTTGAAGGCTCGGTGCACACGGCACGAAGAACGGGCCTGCCAAGGGTTCTTATCGGCACCACAATTATCGCCATAGGAACCAGCCTTCCGGAGGCCTTCATTTCGGTAACTGCGGCATGGATGGGAAATCCGGCCCTGGCGCTGGGCAATGGCGTTGGCTCGGTAATCTGCAACACGGGGCTTATTTTCGGGCTTACCTGCCTGATCTGGAGGCTTCCCGCCAATCGCTTCGTACTCAACCGGGCAGGATGGGTTCAGCTTGGGTCCGCCCTTTTGCTGGTTCTTCTATGCGTCGGTTTTTTGGCGGTATCGCCTTTGCAGCCTGTTATCCCCCGCTGGGTGGGCCTCCTTTTCATGGGGCTTCTGGCAGGTTATATGTACCTCACCTACCTGTGGGGCCGCCAGACCTCCCTTATGGGGGTGGAGCCGGACATGGGGCCTCCCATAGGCCTTGCCCGCTCCCTGCTGCTTATGGTTCTGGGCCTGGCCGGGGTTCTTCTGGCAAGCCGCATCATAATTCCAGTGGCCTCGGAAACGGCAATTCGCATAGGGGTTCCCGATGATGTGGTTGCAGCCACCATTGTTGCTTTGGGCACATCCCTGCCGGAGCTGGTCACGGCCTTTTCCGCTGTGCGCAAGGGCTATCCAAGCATAATGCTCGGCGCCATTGTGGGTTCAGATGTCATAAACATCCTTTTTGTTGTGGGGGCGGCTGCGCTTGCAGCACCCTTGGAGATAAACCCCAACTTTTTTTACTTTCACTTTCCGGCAATGCTCATTATTTTGGTAACATTTCGCTTCTTCATTGTTGTAAACTCTTTAGGGGCGTTCAAAAGATGGCAGGGCGGCGTCATACTGGGCTGGTACGGACTTTACATTTTAGGGCAATACATATTCAACCTGGGCAAGGGAGCAGTTTAGGGCAACATGAATATAGTCAGACAACAGGCATCAATTCCTGAAACAAAAATGGACTATCAGCTTGTGGAAAGCCAGGAGGCCTTAAACGCCCTGGCAACAAGCTTAAACGGCATAAGGCGCATAGCCGGAGATCTGGAAGCGGATTCCATGTATCATTACAAGGAGAAGGTCTGCCTTCTTCAGCTTCAGGCCAATGGCAAGCACTTTGTCA
>JASEHB010000199.1 GCA_030018745.1 Desulfatibacillaceae bacterium
CCAGGACTGTTCCCAGGGTGAACAGGGAGGTGCGGATAACAAACTTCTTCAAGGGCTTTTCCCTGGGCCGCCACTTGTGAACGCTGTTTTCAACTGTCATTGGCCGCTCCTTGTATGCAGGCCCTATTATCCGCAGGCAACTGCCAGCCTTTGGAACCGGCGGGCAGAAAAAAACATATCCGCCCCCAAAACCGGCCCAAAGTTGCGCTTATGAATTGTAAGCGTGAGAGATTGCAAACAACTTGGCTTTGCTTTAAATACTAGAATTACCTTGGTCATTTTCATTCGTCAAGATTCATTTTACTGCAAGTCAGTTTTTAAGGCTTCAGTCCCCTTTGCAGAAAATGGCTTCTGCGTGAGAATAAGGCGGCGAGCCTGTTTTGAGCCTTTGAAAATAAAAAAAGGGGGCAGGAAAAATTCCTGCCCCTTTAGCTGAAAAGCAAATGAGAAAAGCAGCAATCTGTGCCACATCTAGGCAACTATCCAGAGTGCATTTTCCTTTGCAAGTTGAGAGAGCTTGCGGCTCACCCGGCCCATGAAAAACTCCTCCACCCGTGTAAGGCCCCGCCTGCCCGCAACAATGGTGCCGATGCGGTTTTGCCGGGCATATTCCACAAGGGCCTGGGAGCGGGACGGCACGCCTTTTTCTATTTTGCCGGAAATGTTTTCCTTTGGCACGCCCGCCATGATAAGTCTGCGGGCAGCCTCGGCTATGACAGAATCCATCTCGCCGTCCACCTCCACAAGCTCCTTGTTTGCCATGTCAACCCAGTCCTGCTCGGCCTCGGTGCGGAAAAGGCTGGCCCCCCGGCGCACATGCATCAGCGTAACCTTTTTGCCCGGAGCCGCCATTGCGCCGATAAACTCCACAGCCCTCATGGCGTTTTCCGAATTATCCACCGCTGCAAGCAGATTATCAGTTTCGGGCCGCCCGCCCACAAGAATCATGGAAAGGTTTGAAAGCCGGTCAAGAATTTTTTCTGCAACGCTTCCAAGAACAATATCCTTCAACTGGCTTGTGCCCGTGCGGCCTATGACCAGAACATCGTAGCCAAGCTGCGCCTCGTAAAGAATGTCCCTTGCAAGGCCTGCCCGCCGCTCCACAACCGATACGGCAATGTCTTGGGGGGCAAAACCCGCTTCCAGGGCCATTTCCCGGCCCCTGCCCATAAAGCGCTCAACGGTCCTTTTCATTTCCATGGCCCAGGCATGAAAAGCCTTGACGCGGGCATCGGAACCTGGATAGCGCTCCAGGTCCCAGAAAACTTCGGGCACCGAGCTTTGGACATGAAACAGCACCAGGCGGGTGTTTTCCGGAGAAAATATGCCCGCTGCATAACGAACGCAGGCCATGGACTGATCAGAGCCATCTACAGCCACCAGGACTTTTCTTTTTGCCTTTTCCATGCTCTGCTCCTTTGCTTTATAAGGTTGCCGACAAGCCCCCGCCCATGCCCCAGCCGCATTTTCCGGCCCTGGCAGGCGCAAAGGGCTTTTTTAAAAAAACATCTCAAGGCCATAAACCTTGCTGATTGCCCTTGCAGATTTTTTAAAAGCACAAGCCATGCCAAAGGCCGTTTGTTTCCTTGAAAATATAACACATTGTTATATTTACTTCAAATTGACGGTGAGCCAAAATGGGTCTGGCGTCCGGAGAATCGGGGCCTGCCAAAAACTGTCCGAGTTTTTTACAGGTTGTCAATGAGTATGCACCAGCAGGCGAAAAATAATGCCGCTATTTTGGACGGATTGATACGCTTATTTCTTGCTTTGGGTAAAAAAGCGTGGTAGTCGCAATGCGTCTTGTGTCGGGGCGTAGCGCAGCCTGGTAGCGCGCTAGCTTTGGGAGCTAGATGTCGGAGGTTCAAATCCTCTCGCCCCGACCAGCCTTTTAAAAATGCCCGAAAATGCAACAAGCCCGAAAGCAGAAACATCAGAGGCCAAAATTCTTTTAATTACAGATAATTTTGGCCCGGTTAAGGAGTTTTTGGGAGGTTTTGCGTTCAGAAAGTTGTTGAAAGGGCATTTGGGATATGTTAGGGCCTGTCAATTCAGTTTTTCGGGGCGCAGGTTGAAAAGTTGCGCCCCTGGCGAAATTAATCAGGGCCAAAAGCCAACGCATTTTGCCCTGGCAGGTTGCAGACAACAAAGAGAGTCGGCTGCAAAATCCCCTGTGAGGCTGTAACGGCGGCAGGGCGTTGCTCATTACCAGCCTTGAAATTTTAAGGGCTGGCAATAAAAAGCATTGCCAGGCTGGGGACAATGCAGGCGCCTCAAGAGGAAACTTTTCATGGATGCAAACAAGCAAAGATCAATAGCCTTGACGCTGACCGCTGTTTTCCTGCTTGTGGGAGTGGTCGGTTATGCGGCATTTCCGGTGCCCAAACCCGAAACGCCCGTTCGCCTCATGCTTCTTTCCGAAGCGGCCGGCAATGTGTTCTTTAACCACAAGGAGCACTCCGACCCCTCTGCATACGGGCTTTCCTGTCAGGACTGCCACCACATAGGGGACATGGACACCTCATCAGCATTGAGCTGCGGAGACTGCCATGATCCTGACTATTACAGCGAGGAGGATTTTGACCCCTCCCTGCACAGGCTGCATTACGAAGACATTGCCATGACCTGCACGGAATGCCACTTTGAAACCCTGCCAAAAGACAGGGTTGTCTGGGACTGCGGCACATGCCACACAGGGCAGGAAGACGGCTATGCAAGCAAGCGGGATGAGGCCTTCCACCAGCAGTGCATGGGATGCCATGAAGATATGGGAGGCCCTGTTGACTGTTCCATGTGCCATGTCATGTAGGGTTTTGTGCCTACTTTGACAGGCCAGAATAATGCCGCCTTGAAAGCGGCAAAGACATAAAAGGATTTTCCGATGATACGCAGAGCTTTTATCGGACTGGGAAGACCCAAGCTGCCCTACAGTCCGGTTGCCGACAAAGGCGCCGGGTCCGTCTTGCAGGTTCCGCAGCCTGCCAGGGCCATCTTTTTTGTGGATCAGCCCTACAAGGACCGTGCTGGGCTGGCCATCAAGGAAGGGGACGAGGTTAAGCGCGGCGAGCCGATTGCCCCCTTTGCCGACTCCAAATCTTATGCCCTGTCATCCGTGTCGGGGGTCATAAGCTCCATTGAGCCTTACACCGGCGCAAGGGGCCAGAAGATGACCGCCGTAACGGTGGAGGCAAAGGGCGATGCCTGGGGGCCAGGCCCCGGAAGCACGCCCACCCTGGAAGCCGGGTTGAAATACCTGGAAAACTGTGCGGGCGGCCTTTCTCTTGCCCGTGTGGCTGACGGCAAAATCAACTCCCTTCTGGTCATGGGCGTTGAAAAGGATCTGCTTTCCACAGCAGTCGGCCAGGTGGTTTCCGAAAAGGCCTCCTCCATAAAAAAGGGTGTTGACGCCCTTAAAAAGATGACCGGCGCGCAAAAGGCCTTTATCGTGGTTCCTCCGGGCCTTGCAAAAATCGCGGAGGGATGCGGCTGTGAGGTCAAGGTGTTAAACGCCCCCTACCCTGCGGGCATTGACAGGCTTGTGCTTGCCTCGCTCTTTTCCGTAACCGTGCCTGCGGGCAAGTCCCCGGAAGATGTGGGTTTTCTGGTTGTTCCAGCAGAATCAGCCGCAGCTGTGGGCGAGGCCTTTTCAACAGGCAGGGTGCCTGACGAAAAAGTGGTGACACTGATCGGCAAGGATGCTTCGGCCAAGCCCCTCAATTTCCGGGTCCGCATAGGAACCCCGGTGGCTGATGTGCTCAAGCTTGGCAATGTGACTGTCAACAATTCGGACAGGGTCATCCTGGGCGGCCCCATGCGGGGCAAGGCTGTTTACTCCCTTAAAATGCCCATTGAGCCGGACACGGACGCAATCCTGGTTCAGGCCGCCGATGACCTTCCCGAAATCGCTGACAACTCCTGCATAAACTGCGGAGAATGCGTGCGCGCCTGCCCTGCCAGAATTCAGGTGAATATGCTGGCGCGCTTTCTGGAAAACGCCCATTACGAGGAAGCGGCAGCTCGCTACGACCTTTTAAGCTGCGTTGAATGCGGCCTTTGCAGCTTTGTCTGCACTGCCAAAATTCCCATCTTCCAGTACATAACGCTTGGCAAGCACGAACTGGCGCGCTTGGGCGCGGAGGCGTAAGAAAAATGAATGGCGAAAAGAAACTTGTGGTTTCCCATGCTCCCTTCTGGCACGACGGCCGGAGCATAGCAGCCAGAAATTACAACACCATGCTTGCAGCCCTGCCTGCCGCCCTGATGGGGCTTTGGATTTTCGGAGGGCATGCCCTTGGTGTTCTGTCTCTTTGCATAGGCACTGCAATGGCCTGGGAGCTTCTGCTTAACAAAATAATGAAGCGGCCTGTCTCCATTGGCAATGGCAGCGCAGCCCTCACGGGTATGCTTCTGGGCATGGTGCTGCCTGCAAGCGCACCTGTCTGGATGGTCATAGTGGCCACCTTTGTTGCGGTGGTGCTGGGCATGGTCATCTACGGCGGCTTGGGGGGCAACCCTTTCAGCCCTGTCATTCTGGCTCTGGCCGTGCTGGGCGTTTCCTGGCCGCTTTATTTCAACTACAATTACATGCTCCAGACCTATGACACGGGCTTTGCAATGGCATACCCCCTGGCCCAGTTGAAGGCTTTCGGGCCTGGCGCGGTGACGCAATTCTCCGTGGCGGATTTTCTCATGGGCAAGCAGTCCGGCGGCATAGGCGCAACCTTTGGTCTGGGCCTTATCGCAGGCGGGCTTTATCTCATTGTCCGGGGCTTTATCCGCTGGGAAATATCCTTTTCCTTTCTTGCTGGTGTGCTGGTAACGGCCTGGCTTTTCAACGCATCCGACTCATCTGCCTATGCAGGCCCGGCAATACACCTTTTGAGCGGATACACGCTCATCGGCGCATTCTTCCTGGCCACAGATGACTCTTCCAGTCCGGTCAACTTCATTCCCATGCTCATATACGGAGCCGGAGCAGGCATTCTCACTGTGCTCATCCGCAATATAGGCATGTATGTGGATGGCGTTGTCCTTGCCATTCTGCTCATGAATGTGGCCAATCCGCTCATTGACGCAATCCGCCCCAAGGCCTTGGGAAAGGTGGTGAACAATGCGTGAAATGATAAAAATGATATTGGTGATAACCATCCTTGCTTCGGTTTCCGGGGGCCTGCTGGCCGCCGTGAAGCAGGGAACGGCTGCACAGATAGAGGCCCAGGTGCTCAAATTCGTCCAAGGCCCGGCTTTGAACAAGATGCTGGAAGGCGCAACCAACGACCCGCTGAACGACCGCTTTGACATTGAAGATACGGATTTTTTTGTGGGCAAAATGCCTGACGGCAGCAGCGTGGTGGTCTTTGAAAGCTTTGGTTCAGGTTACGGCGG
>JASEHB010000200.1 GCA_030018745.1 Desulfatibacillaceae bacterium
AAAAAGCTTTTTCCCAGGCGGGGGATTTATTCTTTTAGCTCTTCTTTTTGGCCAAGCCTTCCAGCTTCTTGTTAAAAGCCTTAACCGCTTCGGCCAGGCGGTCAATATCCTTTTTGCTGGGCAGGTTCACCCTGCTGGAAACAGAGTGCAAGCCAGCATCAATGGATTCCTGAATTGTCTCTAAAACCGAAAGGTTTTGAGCCATTTTCTTGCCAGAATCCGCCAGGCTGCCCACCGTCATGCGGGTAACATTGCCTAAATCTGAAACAAGATCCACACCGTATTCAATGCCCTTTTTCAAATACTTTTCATTGTACTGCTTGATGTAGCCTTCCACATCCATTGAAGCCTTGAGCACAACGGTTGTAACCATGAACTTGGCTTTTTGGGCAGGCGGGGTAACCTTGCTTTTAACGCTATGTGCAACCGACTTTCCCGTTTCTTCAGCTTCGGAAACCAGTTTTTCAAGAAAAGGGACCTTGGCCACAAGGTTCTTGCCGTCCACAACAAAGCTGTTTAAGGCCTCTATGCTTCCCTTGCCCATGTCCTCCATGAAATCAAGGCCCGATTCCATGGCTTTTTTCAGATTATCGTTGTACTCGTTTATGGTGGCCGTGGCGTTATCCGCAATTTTCTGTATGGTGCGGACCACATAGTAATCCGAGGGCTGCTCTCCGGCTGCTTTCACATTTGCAGCCGCAGTTGGCTTGGTGCTCTTTTTTGGGGCTGCTTTTTTGGGCTTGTCGGCAACCGCCTTCTTTGGGGCAGGGGCGGTTTCCGCTTTAACCGGTGCAGCTTTCTTTTTTGCAGGAGCAGCTTTTTTGGGAGCAGCCTTGGTCTCCTTTGTGGCTGCATCCGCTTTTTTTACAGCAGCAGAGGATTTTTTTGCCGGAGTCTTCTTGGGCGCAGCAGGTTCGGCGATGGTTTTCTCCGGGTTTTCTTTTGCAGCAGTTTTTTTGGTTTTGGGGGCCTTTTTTACGGTTTTGCTATCCTCTGCCATTTTATCCTCCTTTGAGATGCTGTTTCGGGTTTGATGAGGTTTGCCTTTGTCATCAAAGCTTGTTTATAGAATGACGCATCGCGTCATCTTTGTCAAGTATTTTTTACACAGGCAAAAAATTAGTCTGGAAAGGGAAAAGGTTGGCAGCCAAACACCGGGAGTTGGGGGCTTTTGGCATTGCGCGAAAAGCGCATTTGTGCTAAACGGATGGGCGATAGGCAGTGGTTGTCCAAAGGCCGCTTTCAGCCATAAGCCGCCTGAAGGGGTGTGGGTAATCCGGTTTTATTCATCAGACAAAAACGGGGCTTTTTTCCATGAAAAAATTCTGTCTTCCATTAATTTGTGTAATTGTAATTTTATTGCCGGGCCTGGTTTGTGCAAAGGCCCAAAATCCGCGCGTGGTTTTTGAGACCAGCCTGGGCAGCATAGAGATAGAGCTTTTTATGGACAAGGCCCCGATTTCGGGCAAAAATTTTTTGGAATATGTTGATGCCGGGTTTTACAACGGAAAAATTTTTCACCGTGTAATTAAAGGCTTTATGATTCAGGGCGGCGGCTTTGATGAAAACATGAATCAGGCAAAAACCAGACAACCCATAAAAAATGAGGCTGAAAACGGCCTGAAGAACAAAAGGGGCACCCTTGCAATGGCGAGAACCTCTGTTGTGGACAGCGCAACAGCCCAGTTTTTCATCAACCTTGTTGACAATGCGTTTCTGGACCACAAGGAGCCAACAACAAGGGGCTTTGGGTATGCTGTTTTCGGTCAGGTGGTAAATGGCATGGAAGTGGTGGACGACATTGCCGGGGTGCCCACCACCTCAACCGGGCAGTATTCCGATGTGCCGGTCAGCCCTGTTACAATTATCAGCGCCCGCCGGGCGGAAACTGTTATGGACGCAGCCCCGTAAACTAAAGTATGGAAGTTGGATGCAGGGCCAATGTAATCCGGGCCAAAAGCCCTATATCGTTTCAACGCAACTGGTAACAGCAGTTAATAATCCGAACATCTTTAAAGTAACCTGTTTAAGACATTTATCGGAAAAGGAAAGCAAAGGACATGAAAAATCAGTTCATAGAGCGTTTTCTGGAAACGGTTCAAAACCAGATAAGTTCATCCCATTCCCTGAAGGAAAAACTTGTGGCCCTGGCCGTGGGCGCGGTTGTATTCCTGCTTGTTGTGCCGGTGGCCCTGGCGGTTCTTGCTGGCGCCCTTACCTCGTGGATTCCCATTCCCTGGCCGGGCTTGCTTGAAACCTCCGTGGCCTTTTTAGGTCTCTGGGGAGGCTTGTTTGTTTTGGGATGGGCAGTTTTGACAAGGTTTTTGACCGGCAGGGATGATGCCGCCCCCCTGGCCCCTTATTCAAGGCTGATAACCAGCGGCCCTTACCAGTGGACAAGAAGCCCCATTGAGCTTGGCCTCTTGCTCTATTACCTGGGCGTGGTCACTTATACAGCTAACATTGCAGCGGGGGTGCTTGCCTGTTTAATGGCAACAGGGGTCATTTTCTGGTATCAGCGCAATTACGAGGAAAACGAGATGGAAGAGCGTTTTGGCGAAGCCTATCGCCAATATTGTGAGCAGACCCCGCCTCTTTTCCCCAAATTTTGGTAGTTGATGAATACAAAAAAGCCTTGGCAGCCGGGGTGTTTCCAAAATGGAAGGCCCCGGCTGCAAGGATAGGTTAACTTTTAAACCAAGCCGCAAAAAAAAGGGGGGTCCATGAAAAGAGTTGTTTTTAATCAGAAAGGCGGGGTGGGTAAGTCCACCATCGTTTGCAATCTGGCGGCTCTTTCAGCAGCTTCAGGAAGAAAAACCCTGGTTGTGGACCTGGACCCCCAACAGAACGCAACCCAGTATCTTCTGGGTTCAGGAGGGCGTGAGCCGTCCGTTACAATGGCGGATTTTTTCAACGAAACCTTGAAGTTCTCCCTCCGCAAAAAAAGCTCTCAAGATTTCATCACACAAACACCCTTTGAAAATCTTTATCTCATGGCCGCCCACCCTGATATGCACGATTTGATGACCAAGCTTGAATCGCGCTACAAGATTTACAAGTTAAGGGAAGCTCTTGATGAGCTTTACGGATTTGGCTCCGTATTCATGGACACCCCTCCGGCGCTCAACTTCTATACCCTTTCGGCCCTGATTGCCGCAGACACCTGCCTTATTCCCTTTGACTGCGATGAATTTTCCCGCAAGGCCCTATACAGCCTAATTGAAAGCGTGCGCGAAATCCAGCAGGATCACAACCCAACCCTGGTGGTGGAGGGCATTGTGGTAAACCAGTTTGTGGCGCGGGCCAATTTGCCCGCAAAAATGGTGGCCGACCTCAAGGCCGAAGGCCTGCCAATTCTGGAGGCCTTTCTTTCCACATCCGTTAAAATAAAGGAATCCCACGAAAAGTCCCTGCCTATGGCCTATCTTGATTCAGGCCACAAGCTGGCCCAGGAATATGCGGCACTCTATCAATGCCTGGAAGGCAGGCCATAAAGGCAATGGTTTAAACCAATTGCAAAAGCTCTTTTTGCAGGGAGGGGATTTGTTGAAAAAAATCCCCTCCCTTTCTTATTGCGGGTTCTGCAGGCGCACAGCTTTTTTACTTTTCCGGAACAAGCACAATTTCAATGCGCCGGTTCTGGCTGCGGCCTTGGGCCGTATCGTTTGAAGCAAGGGGCCGATAATAGCTGTGGCCAGATGCTGCCAGGCGATTTGGGGCAAGTCCGGCCTGCTCGCTCAAAAACCTCACCACTGCTATTGCCCTTGCCGCGGAAAGCTCCCAGTTGGTCGGAAAGGTTGCAGCCAGGGCCTGGCTTATGGGCACATTGTCCGTATGGCCTTCCACAAGGATTGAGTGGTCAGTGTTGTCTTTGAGGCTTGGGGCAATGCGCCTCAAAAGCTCGCGGCCCCGTGGATTTATGGTTGCAGAGCCGCTGTCAAAAAGAATCTTGTCCACAAAGGTAACGGTAAGCCGCCCCTTAATGTCCTGAATCAGGATTTCCTTGTCTGCTATTTCCTGCTTCAGGCTTGCCTCAATGGACTTTTTGGTGGCCTCAACCCTTTCAATGACGGTCCTCTGGGCATCAACAACAGAAATGGTTGTGTCCAGCTCCCTTCCTAACTCGTCAATTCTTGCCGAGAGCAGGGCATTGGCGTTTTCCAGATTGATTTTCTCCTGGGCAAGGATGCTCTGCTGCCTTTGGGCCTCCCGATGGCGGCTTTCATGGCTGGAAACAAGATCAAGACAGTCCTGATGGGCCTGACGGGACTCTAAAAACTCCTGGCTTTTCTGAGCCAGCAGGCTCTGACATTGCTCCAGGCTTTGTTCAGTTGCGGCCTGCCTGCCCTCAAGTTGCTGATATTGGGTTGTGGAAACGCAGCCGCCCGCCGCAAAAGATGATAAAATAAGGAAAAGAATAATTTTTCGCATAGGAAATCTCCGTACCCCAAGCTGGTGAAATATAAAAGGCCGTCTTTACAACCAGTTCCAATTTATGTGCTTTTCCGGCTTTCTTAAAAGGCTTTCTCCTGTTTCCCTTTTCAAAAGCCCGGTTTTGCAGTGCTCTTGTGGCAACTGTTAAAGGTTCACAGCCTTGGATATGTCTTCAAGGGATTGTGACATGAAAAAATCCATATCAACAGAAAGGGTTATGGCGCTGTTGGGGCAGGCATCCACGCAGCGGCCACAGCCCCGGCATTCCTGGCTGATAACAGCCTGACCATCATCTAAAGAAATGGCATCTGCAAAGCATACGCCCTGTGTGCAGGCACCGCAGCCAAGGCAGTTCTCGCCCACGGTTACGGATACACCCGGCGCCCTGTGGATTTTTTTGGCCAGCCGCTCGGCAACATAGGGGATGCCGCGGGTTATGCAGCAGCATGGGCAGCAGTTGCAGATGGTAAGGAGTTTCTCCCCCGGCGAAATCCCAAGCCATACCGTATCCAGCTTGCTTTTGCCGATAAAGTGGACAAGGCCCTTTTCGCGGCAGGCAGCCAGATGCTCCTTTGCCTGCTGCGCCGTAATCTTAATTGCCCATTCTGGATTTATGTCCCTGGCAGGCTCTCCGATAAAAAGGCATCCGTATTCCACTGGGTAGTCCTTGCATTGGGCCGACAGCCTGCAAATGCAGAACTTCATCAGATAAATGTCCTGGGTCTTTTCCAGAAAATGCTCGGCAAGGGAAGAGGGCAGAACCGTCTGCTCCGGCTCATCCAAAGGGCGGTTTATTGTAACACTCCGGTCAGGAGGCAGGCAGATGAGATGATCCCCCTCAAAAAAAAGTTTTTCCACAGCCCTGCCCAGGCCTGGAAGTTTTGTGGCGCGCATTTTTTTCATGTCTTTTATGAAAGCCTTGCGGATAAAGCTCAAAGTCCAGTTG
>JASEHB010000201.1 GCA_030018745.1 Desulfatibacillaceae bacterium
CCAAAAACAAAGGCTGTGGGAGCAACATACACGCTGGAATCAATAAGAGTCATCGCTTCCTCCTATGCCTATTTTCCTTATCGTTTGGACAAAAGCAGGCCTGCTAAAAAATCATTGCCCCCATAACCGCCAGAACAAGGCCGGGAAGCAGGTTGCCCACCGGAATTTTTTTGATATCCAGAAGGTTGATGCCTATTCCAAGTATGATTACGCCTCCGCTGGTGGTCAGGGCTGTAAGGATAACAGGCTCCCGCAGAAAAACAAGGTATGATGCGCCCAAAGTCAGCGCACCCTGCACCACAAGCACACTGGCAGCGGAAAACACTACTCCCAGGCCAAGCGATGAGGCTAAAATTATGCTGGCAACCCCGTCAAAAAGAGATTTTATGGAAAGTATGCTTATATCTCCGGTAAGCCCGTCAGCCAGACAGCCAAGAATGATCATTGGCCCGGTGAGATACATGACAGACGCCGTGACAAAGCCTTCCACAAAATTTGGCGAATTGCTTTTTATGCGTGCCTTTAGCCACGCGGCAAGGCCTGCAAGCCTCTGCTCTATACCCATCACCTCGCCAACAAGCCCGCCAAGCACAACGCTGCCTATGGTCAAAATGGCGTTGCCGCCCTCTGTCAGGGCCATTTCCATGCCAAAATACAGCACCGCCAGCCCCAAGGCCTGCATCACGGTTTTTTTGTAGCGCTCTGCCAGCCGTTTGCCCAAAGCCAGACCCACAAGGCTTCCTGCTGCAACTGTAAGGGTGTTCAAAATCGTGCCGGTCATGGTGATTTTTCTTACTCCTTTACCAAAGTGCTGCTGTCGCGATATGCTGTTACAGATGCAAAATCGGCAATACCATTAGCAATGCCCAACTGCAAGAAGCTTGCGGCAATGAAAGGAGACTTTTTTCATGGCGCTTATGACCGGCAGCCAGTACATGAATTCCATAAGGGGCCTTAAACTGTCCGCCCACATTCTGGGCGAAAAGGCTCAAAACACGGCAAATCACCCCCTGGTGCGCCCAAGCTTAAGGGCTGTTGCAGCCACCTATGATCAGGCCCATGATTCAGATGACTGCGGTCTTTTCACTGCCATTTCCCCTCTAACAGGCAAGACCGTTAACCGCTTTTCGCACCTTCACCAGAGCGCGGCAGACCTTGTTCGCAAGGTGGAAATGCAGCGCCGGTGCGGCAACCTTACAGGCTGCTGCTTTCAGCGATGCGTGGGCATGGATGCGGCAAATGCGGTGTTTTCCACTTCCTTTGAGTGCGACAGGGCTTTGGGCACAAATTTTCACGAGCGCTTTTCCGCCTATTGGGCAAAAATTCAGGAAAATGATTTCACTGTGGACGGGGCCATGACCGACCCCAAGGGCGACCGGGGCAAGAGGCCGGGCCAGCAGGAAGACCCGGATGTTTATCTGCGTGTGGTGGACAAAAGCCCGGACGGCATTGTGGTAAGGGGGGCAAAGCTGCACCAGACAGGGCTTTTAAATTCCCACGAAGTGCTTGTTATGCCCACCATGACCCTGCGGCCCGATGAAGCCCAGTTTGCCGTGTGCTTTGCCCTGCCCACAAATGCGCCTGGCCTGCGCTACATTTACGGCAGGCAGGCAAGCGACACGCGAAAGGCAGAAGACAACCCGGCGGATGCAGGAAACACGCAGTTTGGCGGCCAGGAGGTGATGGTTGTTTTTGAGGATGTCTTTGTACCCAATGAGCGCATTTTTTTGGACGGCCAGACCCAGTTTTCAGGAATGCTTGTGGAGAGATTTGCAGCCTACCACCGCCAGAGCTACGGCGGCTGCAAGGTGGGCGTGGGTGATGTGCTCATAGGCGCCTGCGCGCTTATTGCCCGAATGAACGGCATTGAGCACACCTGGCACATCCGCGATAAGATAACAGAGATGATTCATTTGAACGAAACCCTGTTTGCCTGCGGAATTGCCTGCTCGGCAAGAGGCTGGAAAACTCCGGCAGGCAACTATATGGTGGATCTGCTTCTTGCAAATGTGTGCAAGCTCAATGTAACGCGCTTTCCCTACGAGATTGCCCGGCTGGCCACCGACATTGCAGGCGGGCTTATCGGCACCCTGCCCTCATCTGCGGATTTTGACGACCCGGTTACCGGCCCCTACATAAAAAAATACCTTGCCGGAGCAGCCGGGGTTGACACGGCAGACCGCATAAAGGTTCTGCGCTTCATTGAAAACCTTGTGGCAGGGGCGGGCTGTGTTGCCTACCTCATTGAATCCATGCACGGAGCCGGGCCGCCCATGGCCCAAAGAATAATGATAGGCCGCCAGGCCAACCTGGAAGGCAAAATCGGGCAGGTGAAAAGCATTCTGGGAATATCTCAACAGGGCTGATGCAGCCTGCTTAAAAGGCCAATTTATTTTTTAAGCGCGCCGCTTTGGGTAAGAAAGGCGGTAAAGCCATCTCTTTCCCTTTGCATGGCATCGGCAAAGCTCATGCCCGCGCCGTCTTCCATGCACTGCTTTATTATTTCAAAAACCGGCCCGTTGGTTTTTGCTATGTCATCGGCAATTTCCAGGCAGCGATCCAGAAGTTTTTCCTGCGGCACAACCTCGTTGACAAGGCCGATTTCAAGGGCTTTTTTTGCATCCACAAACTTGCAGGTGAAAGACATCTGCTTTGCCATTGCAAGACCCACTGCACGGCGCAGAAGCTGGCTCATGCCCCAGCCTGGATGAATGCCGATTTTTGCATGGGTGTCTGCAAAGGAGGCGTTTTCCGAAGCAATAAGAAAATCGCAGTTTAGGGCAAGCTCCATGCCGCCGGTTATGGCGTGGCCGTTTATTGCGCCGATAATGGGCTTTTTGATAAATGGCCGGATGTCCATCAAATCCCTGCCGTCCCCGCGCGGGTCCATTAGGTTGTCTGTGGCAAGGCGGGAAAGATCCAGGCCCGCGCAAAAGCTCTCCCCCGCGCCGGTGAGGATTATTGCCCTGATAGCCGGGTCTGCTTGCGCCTTTTCAAGATTGCCATAAAGCCCGGCAAGAAGCCCCTGACTTATGGCGTTTCTTTTGCGGGGCCGGTTTAATGTGATGATGGCCGTGGACCGGACAACCTCATATAAAACAGGGCGTTCTTCTGTTGTTTCCTGCATCAAACCTCCTGGGCTTAAAAAAGGCCGCCGGAAAAATTCTCCGGCGGCCTCTGTTTTTTCTAAGAAGGCTTAAAAAGCCGCCTGCCTGCTACTTGCCTGCATAGCCTTCATCAAGCATATCAACAGCAGCAGAGCTCATGTTCTTTATGGCCGCCATCTTGCCCAGGGTTACAGGCAGAATCGCGCTTCCGAAGTACTGGGCTGTTTTCACAAGGCCGTCATAAAAGGCTGCGTCCTTTTTGCTGGTAATAAGCGCGGGGTCGCCTCCGGTTAAGGCATCCAGCTTGGGCTTGGCAACGCAGGCGCGCCACAGGTGCATCCAGGCCATAACGGTGTCTCCGCAAACATCCAAAAAATTGTAGGAATAGGTAAAGGCGGTGAGGACCTTTTCGCTCATGGCGGTCTTGCCCATGAGCATGGCGATTTCGCCAAGCTTGCCAACAGCCTCTTCCACCTGACCGGCAAGGGTTTCAAGACCTGCAATACCCTTGGCCTGGGCTACTGTTTTGCTCATTTCGCCAACAAGATCCATAAAAGGCTTGCCGCCCTTCATGCCAAGCTTGCGGCCCAGCAAATCCATTGACTGGATGCCGTTTGTACCCTCATAGATGCCGGTGATTTTGCAGTCCCGCAGAAGCTGCTCAATGGGGTATTCCTTGGTGTAGCCATAGCCGCCGTAAGTCTGCATGGCCTGAACGCAAACCTCGAAGGATTTATCTGTGCAGTAGGCCTTGAGAATGGGGATAAGAACCTCAATAAGACCCTGGGCCTTTTCCTTCTCAGCTTCATCATTGGACGAGCGCACAATATCAAAGCAGATGCCCGTGTAATAGATGAAGCTTCTCATGCCGTCCACCATTGCCTTCATCCATGTGAGCATACGCCTTACATCAGGATGATTGTTGATGGTAACGGCCGGGGCATCCGGATTCATAAACTCCAGAAGGGAGCGGCCCTGGACGCGCTGGCGGGCATAATCAAGAGCATACATGTAAGCTGCTGTACCAAAGGAAAAGCCCTGTATACCAACACCCAGGCGGGCCTCGTTCATCATCTGGAACATGGCGCGCATTCCCTTGTTTGGCTCGCCAAGAAGCGTGCCCTTACACTTGCCTTTGCCGCCAAGAATCATAACGCAGGTGGCATTGCCGTGAATGCCCATCTTCTCCTCAAGGCGGTCAATTACCACATCGTTGTCCTCGCCCAGCGAGCCGTCATCATTGACCCAAATCTTGGGCACTGCAAAAAGGCTTATGCCCTTGGTTCCGGCAGGTGCGCCGTCTATGCGGGCAAGCACGGGATGAACGATGTTTTCCACAAGGTCGTGATCGCCTGCGGAGATGAAAATCTTTTGTCCCTTGATGGTGTAAGTGCCGTCCCCATTGGGATAAGCAGTTGTGGTAAGATTGCCCACATCCGAGCCTGCATCCGGCTCTGTAAGCAGCATGGTGCCGCCCCACTTGCCGGAGTACATTTTCTCAAGATAAAGCTCCTTTTGCTTTTCCGTGCCATAAACCTCCACAAGGTGAGCTGCGCCGTGGGTAAGGCCCGGATACATCATGAAAGCGCAGTTGGCGCCCACAAAGTATTCGCTGGCAGCCTGGGTTACGATGATGGGAAAGCCCTGGCCGCCCACCTCCACATCCTCGGCCATTGCCAGCCACTCGCCTTCGCAATAGAGCTTGTAGGCACGATGAAATTCTTCGGGAACGATGACCTTGCCGTTTTCAAGGCGGCAGCCCTTTTCATCGCCCGGCTTGTTTGTGGGCAGAATTTCTTTGATGGCAAGGTTTCTTGCCTCATTGATGATCATCTCAATGGTTTTTTTGTTGAACTGTGCATACTGCTTGGTCTTTGCAAGCTCCTGGGCTTCCATCTGCTCAAAAAGCACAAAGTCCACATCCCTGCGATCGGAAATAAGCTGTGCCATCTTTTAAAAAACTCCTTTCAAGTCTTGGCGCTCAAGGGTTTTGGCACCCCTGGGCGAGGGTTCAGGATTGATTTAAAGGGTTTACCCCCAGGTTATTAAAACAGGGCAAATGGACAAATATGCCGCCTGCCCCGGCTGCCGGGTTTATACAAAAGCCTTTACTTTCAAACCCCCTGCCTTCTTTGCTCTGGCCGCATTCAATGAAGTTGCAGCAACCAAAAAAGGCAACAAAAATAAATAATTACCTACCATGACCAAACCCTGCCGGAAGGTCAAGGCTCTAAACCTTTTTTTCATAATGGAAATTG
>JASEHB010000202.1:0-2412 GCA_030018745.1 Desulfatibacillaceae bacterium
GGCACGATACGAATCCTGACGCCATAAACATAATTCATCACGGCGGTGCAGTGCGAATCCGGCAGCTTGAAGATTATATCCAGATAATAAAACTTTGCGATTCAAGGTTTAAGCTTAATTTCATGCTCACCGGACAAGACACGGCCTACATACAGGAACTAAAAGCCCTTGCCCAAAAGGATGCTCCAGGCCGGGTGGAGTTCCATGAGCCTGTTGCCCCTGAACAGGTTGTGGAGGCCATAGCCCGTTTCGACATTGGCCTGTGTTTCAAAAAGCCCCTTTGCTTCAACGAAAAATACTGCATGCCCAACAAGTTTTTCGATTCCATTGTTGCAGGACTGGCGGTTGTGTCCGGCCCATCTCCAGAACTTTCCGATATCATAGGCCATTACAAGCTTGGCAAGGTGGCTCCTTCTTTTTCACTCAAAGATGTGGCCAGAACCATAAACTCCCTTTCAGGCCAGCAAATTCAGGCCATGCGAAGGGCAGCACTTAAAGCAGCCCAGGAAATAAACGCAGACAGGGAGTTGGGCAAGCTGGTGGATATTTTTGCAGACCTGTTCAACGCCAAATAGTTGTTAGAGGAAAATAAATGTGTGGAATTGCAGGAATTTTAGCGCCAAAAGGCTTTTCGCCAAGCTGGCTTGCAGATATGTCACAGGCCATGCTTCACCGGGGGCCGGACGGCTTTGGATATATGCTTTGCAGCCCAAATTCCCCTTTGGAGATTTTTGCAAACAGGGATATTGATAAAGTCCGCAAAGAGCCTGCCATAGTGGGTTTTGCCCATCGCAGGCTTTCCATCATAGACCTTTCGGAGGAAAACACCCAGCCCCTGGCAGATGCTTCTGGCCGGGTTGCCGTTACCTACAACGGCGAGATTTACAATTACCTGGAGCTGAAAAGCGAGCTGAAGGAATTGGGATACAGCTTTTCCACTTCCGGCGATACGGAGGTTTTGCTTGCCGCCTATCTTGAATGGGGAATTGACTGCGTAAAAAAATTCAACGGCCAGTGGGCCTTTGCCCTTTGGGACAGGCAAAAGCAGTGTGTGCACCTTTGTCGGGACCGCTTTGGCATAAAGCCCCTTTTCTACACAAGGGGGGCCGATGGCGCGCTTTTCTTTGCCTCGGAAATAAAGGCCCTGTGGGCGGTGAAAAGCCTTAATCTGAAACCCAACGAGGCTGTTGTCTCCCGCTTTTTGTCCGAGGGCCTTACAGACGACATTGACCAGACCTTTTTTGAAGGGGTTTATCGCCTTCCTGCCGCATCCTACGCCACCCTTTACCCGGCAAAGGGCTTGCTTGAGTTAACACCTCAAATCTATTGGGATTACCCCCAAAACCAATATGAGGGAAGCCTATCGGATGCCGTGGAGCAGTTCAAGGAGCTTTTTTTTGATGCTGTGCGCATTCATGCAAGAAGCGATGTTCCGGTTGGCTCCTGCCTTTCAGGCGGCATGGATTCCTCATCCATTGTTTGCGTTTCCGAGCAGTTGAGAAGGCAAAAGCAAATTCCAAGCTACTCCCACATGACCTTTGGCTACACCCCAAAAGAGGAGCAGTTCTCTGAAAAGCCCTATATGCAGGCTGTTGTGGATGCCACTTCCGCAAAAATGCACTACATTTTGCTTTCGCCAGATGAGCTTGCGGCCCACCTGCCGGAAATAATCTATGCCCAGGACGAGCCTTTTGCCTCGGCAAGCATTGCAGCCCAGTGGGCGGTTTTCCGCAGGGCGCGGGCAGAGGGCATAACAGTTATGCTGGACGGCCAGGGGGCTGATGAAATGATGGCCGGTTACCACAGCTATTTTGCTGTTCTGGCATCGCTTTTTGTGGATAAACGCAGATTTGGCAAGCTTTTAAAAATGCACATCAACTATAGAAGGCATATAGGCCCCTTTCCCTATCCCCTAAAATCCATGCTGCTTGCCGCTTCGCCTGCCATTGTGCGCAGGGCATGGTACTTTGTGCGCTCCAAAAAGGCGGCCCGCGCTCTTGGCAAGGGGCCGGAACCCTTCATTAACCCGGCCATGCTGGAAAAGGCAAAATCCGCCGGGCAGGTCAATTCTTCCAAAATCAACAGCCTCAACGACATACTTCGCGAACACATGAGCAGAACATCCCTGCCTGCCCTGCTTCGTTACGAGGACAGGAATTCCATGGCCCACTCCCTGGAATCCCGCGTGCCTTTTCTGGATTACCGGCTTGTGGACTTTGTTTTTTCCCTGCCAGATGACTTCAAGATAAACGGCGTATCCACAAAGCATATTCTGCGCCTTGCCATGAAGGATATACTGCCCCAAAAGGTTATGGACCGCAAAGACAAGATGGGCTTTCGTCCTGCGCCAATCCTTACCCTGGACCTGGCCCAGGCCCAAAAGAAAAGCCTGCTGGAAGACAAGACCCCCTG
>JASEHB010000202.1:2422-5362 GCA_030018745.1 Desulfatibacillaceae bacterium
CTCCTGGGAAAAGGCTTGGTTCAACAAAAAAGGCCTGTTGCAGCTTTTTGAAGAGGGTAAAAAAAGTGCGGATGCAGAATTCAAGCTCTGGAGGGTTCTCAACACAAAACTGTGGGTGCGGCAGTTCTGGGGCGAGGAATCTGCGCAATAACCCATACAGCCCCAAGGGTTTTCAATGAAACTTGCCTATGTCAATTTTCTGGGAGACTGCTCCCAGCTTTCCGGGGTTTACAACAAAATCGCCGGGCAGAAAAAAGCCTGCGTTGAGGCAGGTATTGACATGGATTTTTTGCTGTTCACCTACGCCCCGCCAAAAACGCAGAATGCAAACGGCATAACAATTGTAAAGCTCAAGCACGGAAAAATCGCCAGAAACCTTTTTGCAGAAGTGGCAAGGGCCATTGTGAACCAATGCGCTGGCTTTGATGCGGTTATTCTGCGCAGCCTTGGCCGCAGCCCCTTGTACCCGCTTTGTTTTGCAAACAAGCCCTTTATCCTTATCACCGAGCATCACACCCTGTATTTTGAGGAACTCAAGGTCACGCGCGGGTTTTTCTCCAGGGCCGTGCAAAAGGCTTCCAGCAGATTCTGCCTAAAAATGAGCGATGGCATAATCTGCATGACAGAGGAAATTGCCAAAGACGAGGCAAGGCACGGGGCAGCAGGCGCGCCCGCCCTTGTATGCGCCAACGGCATATCTGTTGAAAATATACGGCAGACCGGGTTTGCGCCCTTTGACGGCAAAACACTAAACATCGCCATTGTGGCAAGCCATCTGCTGCCCTGGCACGGCATGGACCGCCTTGTGGAAAGCGTGAGAGCTTACAGGGGCGGCGTGCGCTTTGTGCTGCACATAATTGGCGGCGTTGCTCCGGGCAGCCTTAAAGACCCAGGCAGCGGCAACCGGTTTGTGTTTCATGGGGTTTTGAGCGGCCAACAGATGGATAGTGCGCTTTCCCTTGCAAACATTGGGGCAAGCACGCTTGGCCTTTACACAAAGGGGATGCAGCAAGCCTGTTCATTGAAGTCGCGGGAATACATGGCCCGCGGCCTGCCTTTTTTTTACGCCTATGATGACCCTGACATTCCAATTGATTTCCCCTTTTGCCTGAAACTGGAAAACTCTCCTGATTTGATTGACATGGGCAGGGTTATTGATTTTTGCCATAGCATGAACAGGCAGACGCAGGTTTCTCAAAAAATGCGCGCCCTGGCGGAAGAAAAGATGGACTGGAAGGGCAAGATGCAGCAATATCAAAAATTTGCCCATGAATTGGTCACAAAAAGGTCAAGGGCATAACAAGCAAAACCAACACTATCGGCACGAACAGGCAAAAATCATGAACAGCAAAAACGCTAAAAACAGGCTTTTGAAACAAAACCTTGCCAAAGCCCAACAGCGCCTTTTCAACAAGCTTACCGCCCTGGATATCGCCTCTTTGGAAATTTCCCAATCCAGCAAAAAGTATTTGAAGAGCAAAGTCGGAGAGGCCAAAAATATGCTTGGCCTTTATGGCAGGCTTCTTTACCTTGCCATGAAGCAAAGCGATATCCCGCCGGAAAATTTTGTGCTTGTTGATTATGGGGGCGGCAACGGACTCATATCTTTTCTGGCTCTTGAGCTTGGCGTGGGAAGAGTTATCTACAACGATATTTTTGATGTTTCATGCAAGGATGCAGCTATTGTTGCAAAAGCCCTTGCTCTGAACCTTGCCTCCATTGTCAACGGGGATGCGGATAAGCTCATCGGGTATCTGAACAGCAACTCCATAAAAATAGATGCCGTTGTTTCATACGATGTGATTGAGCACATCTACGATGTCAAATCCCACTTTGAGCAGCTTTATTCCATAAACAGCCAAGGCTTTGCCGTGATATACGCCTCCGGCGCCAACAAAGCCAACCCCCGCTATGTGCGGCATATAAAAAGGGCACAAAAGGAGGTTGAATACTTTGATAGGCAAACAAGCCCTGACCACAAGGAAAGAGATTGCCTGCAAAGCTATCTGTCTGCAAGGAGGGATATAATCAAAGCTCACGCTCCAACCCTTGCCCCAGAGCAGGTTGAGGAACTTGCCCTTGCCACAAGGGGGCTTATAAAAAGCGACATTGAAAAATGTGTTGATGAGTTTGTTGCCTGCGGCAGAATAAGCCATAAACCCAATCACCCCACAAACACCTGCGACCCCTTTACCGGCAACTGGTGCGAGCACCTTATGGACCTTGGTTGGCTGGAAGGTGTGGTGAGGCAAAGCGGATTTGATGTCAAAATATCGCCAGGTTTTTACGGCCTGGCCGGAAGCAGAGCAAAGGGGGCTGCAAAGCTCCTTCTCAACGGGTTTATCCGCCTTGCCGGAAAAAGGGCCATGTTTGCTGCGCCCCATTTTGTTGTGCAGGCAAAAAAGCGACCATAGCCAATTCAACAGCTCTGTTTGCAACCCGGGTTTACGGCAACAAGCTAAATCTGCCTCCTTTTGGGCCGTATGGAGAAATACATGACCCAGCCAACGCCCCCATGCTCCCGCATGGTTTTTACGGATTTTGACGGCACAATCACTGACACGGAAACCCTCATGGGCCTGATGATGGAGCTTTTGCCCCAGAAGGCCAAAACCCTGGGCGAAAAGCTGTTCAAGGGCGAGGTAACACTTCGCCAGGGCGTGCGGGAGCTTATTGAATCAATCGAATCAAAACACTACGGCTTTATTGTGGAGTATTCCAGAACCTGCCGCATACGAAAAGGTTTTGGCGAGCTATTTGATTACCTGGATTCGCTTGGCGTTCCCCTTGTGGTGGTTTCCGGGGGCCTCAAGGTGATGGTGGAAACGGTGCTCGGCCCGCTTGTAGGTCGCTGCAAGGACATTTGGGCTGTTGATATTGCTGCTGACGGCCCTTTTCTCAAAGCAATTTCCCCCTTGCAGAGCCAGACAGAGCTTGTGG
>JASEHB010000203.1 GCA_030018745.1 Desulfatibacillaceae bacterium
AGGCAAATCCGCCCTGTACGCAAGATGGTAGAAAAGAAATAAAAGGCAAATCCGCCCTGTACAAAAAGGGGAACCCTGGAGCTGCCAGGGGCTTTTGTTGGGGAAAATCGCTGGGTGGCCCCGGCAAGGGCGGCAAACCGGAATAACGGCCCATCGTTGGGCTTTTGAAAATCCTTTAAAAAATGGCAGCCCGTTGTTGGGCTACGCTTGCGCTATCCCAACCTACGAACCAATTAAGGTTTATTGATGGCCATATCTTCCAGAAAATTTTTTTCCCTGCCTGAAATAAAGCCCCGGCACAGGCACATTTTTGCCCGCATCAAGGAAAACCGCTGGCGGCTGCTCCTTGCCATGCTCGGCTCTTTTATGATGGCTGTGACCAATGTTTCCATCGCCTACTTTATAAAGGATGTGGTGGACGACATATTTGTGCTGCAGGACAGGCGGATGCTTGCGCTCATGCCTGTTGTGACCATAATTTTGTTTTCCGTGCGCGGGGTGGGCTATTACACGCAGGAATATTTCATGCACTTTGCGGGCCAGCGCATAATAAAGAACCTGCGCGACACCCTTTATGACAAGCTCATGGATCTGCCCCTCTCCTTTTTTCAGGGCGAGCGCACCGGCGCGCTGATGAGCCGCATAACCTGGGATGTGAACCTGGTGAGGGACATGGTTTCGCGGGCTGTCACAAGCTCCATGCGCGACTTTTTCTCCATCCTGGGCCTTATCGGGCTTATCTTCTATCTGGACTGGCGGCTTGCCTTTTACGCCATCGTGGTGCTGCCGCTGGCCTATTTTCCCGTGGTGTTTTTCGGCAGGCTGGTGCGCAAGGTCAGCACCCGCTCCCAGGAGGCCATGGAGCAGGTGAGCGCCTTTTTGCAGGAAACATTTTCCGGCAGCAAGATAGTGCGGGCCTTTGGCATGGAAGACCGCGAGAAAGAGCGCTTTTTCGCCAAGACCCAGGGCTACTTCAAGCTGGAGATAAAGGCCGCCATTGCCAAGTCTGCCAGCTCGCCCATAATGGAGTTCCTGGCAGGGCTTGGCATTGCCTTTGTCATCTGGTACGGCGGAAGCGCGGTGATTGAAGGCGCCAAAACCCCAGGCGAGCTTATGAGCTTTCTGGCGGCTGTTCTCATGCTTTACGACCCGGTAAAGAAGCTCACCTATTTAAACAACTCCCTGCAGGAGGGCATGGCCGCCACAGACAGGATTTTTGACCTCATTGAGCGCGAAAACCCCATTAAGGAGGCTGCCAGCCCCAAAGCCCTTGAGCACAGACCCCACACAGTGGAGTTTGAAAGCGTGAGCTTTGCCTATGACAATGACACCCTTGTTTTAAAGGACATAAGCTTTGCTGTGGACCCGGGCCAGGTGATAGCCCTTGTGGGCATGAGCGGCGGCGGAAAGACCTCCCTTGTGAACCTGGTGCCCCGTTTTTTTGATGTTACAGGCGGCGCGCTCAAGATTGACGGAATTGACATCAGGGAACTCTCAATTGAAAACCTGCGCTCGCAGATTGCCATTGTCACCCAGGAGCCTATACTGTTCAACGACACGGTTGCCGCCAACATTGCCTACGGCAAGCCCGATGCAACAGACCAGCAGGTTGTTGCCGCAGCAAAGGCGGCATACGCCCACGACTTTGTGACAAGCTTTGAAAAAGGCTATAATTCGGTTATCGGCGAGCTTGGGGGCAGAATTTCCGGCGGTGAAAAGCAAAGGCTTTGCATTGCCCGCGCGCTTTTAAAGGATGCGCCCATCCTTATTTTAGACGAGGCCACCTCCAGCCTGGACACCCAGGCAGAGCGCCTTGTGCAAAAGGCACTGGAAAACCTCATGGAAGGCCGCACCTGCTTTGTGATTGCCCATCGCCTTTCCACAGTGCGCCATGCAGACCGCATTCTTGTCATTTCCGGGGGGAGCATTGTGGAGCAGGGAACCCACGACTGCCTTATGAATAACTGCGGAGAATACTCCAGGCTCCACGCCCTGCAATTTGCCCTGGATGGAGATGAGGCTCCAGGCGGAAAAACGGAAACCGGCCCATGATCTCAAAAACCTTTCTTTCAATAGTGATTCCTGCTTATAATGAGGAGAGCAGAATTGTGAGGGCGCTTGCGCCCACGCTGGACTATCTGGACAAAGCGGATTTTGCTTCAGAAATAGTTGTGGTGAGCGACGGCTCAAAGGACAAAACCCTGGATGCAGCCCGCGCCTGCGGGAAGAATCGCAAAACCCCGGTGCGCACCCTGGAATACTTTCCCAACATGGGCAAGGGCCATGCAGTGCGCTACGGCATGGTAAGGGCTTCCGGCGAGAGGATTTTATTCATGGACGCGGATTATGCCGTGCCCATAGAGGACATTGAAAAGGCCTTTGAAGGCATAAACAAGGGCTTTGACATTGCCATAGGCTCACGGGGGGTTGCCGGGGCCTCGGTCAACGCCTTTCAAAGCCTGCCCCGCCGCCTTTCAGCCCGCCTTTACACCTTGATCCAGAACCTTTACCTTGGCTTTAATTACCCGGACACACAGTGCGGGTTCAAAATGTTCACCTCAAAGGCGGCCCAAACCCTTTTTTCGCAGCAGAAGCTAAACAGCGTGATTTTTGATGCGGAAATTCTGTGGCTTGCAAAAAAACAGGGCTTTTCCGTTACCCAGTTTCCGGTTACCTGGACCCATGTGGCCGATTCCCGCATACAGTACGATTCCTTAAGAAAATCCCTGTTTGTGTTTCAGGAGCTTTTCAGAATTCGGGGCCTTCATTCAAGCTGACGCCAAAAGAGCCTTGGAGCCTTACAAATGAAAGAAAGCAAAAATAAGCCCGGAAGCCTTTTGAGCAATCCTCCCCAAAAAAACAGCCAGCCGGATGCTTTAGCCTCCCAAAAGCCCTTTGCCCCCCGCTTTGAAATCCGCACCCAGGATTTGGCAGGCAATGAGCAGATAAAAATCTACTCCATTGCAAAATTCGGCTCGCGCTTTGAAAAGGTCTCCATGGAGCGCCGGGGCTTTTTAAAGCTCTCCCTTTGCGCCCAGGCCGCAGCTATCGCCCTTGCAGGCCTGGGGCCTGTGGGCAAGGCCTTTGCCCAGACGGGCCAGGACTGGGAGGTTCTTACCGGCAAGCTTATTCTTGCAGATTACGGCAGCAGCGTGGCCTGCATGGAGGCAACAGGAACCGGCGAGCGGGTTTGCATGAAAATAATTCCGGTTAAAGACAGGCACGACCGGGAGGTGCGCCAGTTTGGCCGGGAAATTCAGGTGGATGACACGGTGGTCTTTGTGCGGCCCAAAAAGGGTTTTGCCGAAAGGTTTCCGGTGGCAACAGCAGGGACTGTTACCGATATATTGCCTGACCAGATCAAAATCTGCGTGAAAAGAACCATAAGGGGCCAGGATTTCTGCCTGGGGGTTGTGGAGCCGACAGGGGCAAACCCGCTTGTGCTGCAAAATGCCCTGGCCGAGCTTTCTGTCGGCTCGCCAGCCTTTTTCTTCACGGATTTCACCCTTGCCCCAAATGAGGATCTGCCTGTAAGCCTGCGGGTGGTATATCTTAAAAGCGGCGGGGTTATTGAGTGCCGGGAATCCTGGATAAGCGACAGTATGCTGCACTACCGGCTGGGATTTGGCACAATGGCCATAGCCCTTAACAAGGTGGACCTTGAGCGGAGCTTCCGCCATTCCGTGCAGGTGGAGGTGGAGGAGGTGGTTGCCCGCCACGCAGCGGAAATTGCCCGCCGCTCGGAGCGCCGCGCCCGCGAGGAGGCACAGAAGGCCAGAGAGGCTTTGGATGAATGGCAGAAAAGCCGTGCAGGGGAAGACCCGGCAGCAGCCCGGACAGCCCCAAAAACAAGCGGCCCGGCCAGAGAAAAGGTTTACAAAAAGGCTGACGAGGTTGACGAATGCGATGTCACCACAGAGACTTGCAGTTGCGTTCCTGTCTGTTATTAAAAGCGCCATCATGCCAAAGGCGGTTTGCCTGACCAATGCCTTTTCCCCGCATTTCAACCCCGGTCTTTGTCATACCGCTTGATGAAGGCTCGATTTTGTACTTTCCCCTGCGCAAAGGGGCCTTTTTGGGCAACAAGGCGCTGGCCCTGCTCATAAGGCGCTGGCAGCAGGCCCCCTTTGAAGCAAAAACGCCCGATGAGGCTGCTGTTGCAAGCCTTTTGGAGCGCATGGGCGTTTTTACGCCAGATAAGGACGCTGCCCCCAAAAACCCGGCAGCACCCGCCCCTCCCCATCATGCCACCCTGTTTGCCACAACGCGCTGCAACTTAAATTGCACATACTGCTATGCAGCCCCCAGGCACAAAGGCCCGGATATGGATTTGCCCCTTGCCTTTGCAGCCATTGATTTTGCCGCAAAAAACGCAAAAGCCGCAAAAAAGGGCTTCTTTTCCGTGAGCTTTCATGGAGGGGGCGAACCCACCAGCAACTGGCGGCTGATAAAGGGTGCAACCCTGTATGCGCAAAAAACCGCTGCCCGCCTCAATTTGGCCCCCCGGCTTTTCATGGCCACAAACGGCATACTTGAGCCTTCCCAATGCCGCTTTCTGGCAGAAAATTTTGAGGGCCTGTCTGTTTCCTTTGACGGCCTTGAGCAAATTCAGAACCAGCAAAGGCCCTTTAAAAACGGGAGACCCACTTATACCAGGGTGCTTGAAACCCTTGCCCGGCTTGCAGAAAAAGGAATGCCCCTTGGCATACGCATGACAGCCACCCGCTTTTCCCTGCCGCTTCTGGCCCAGAGCGCTGCCTTTGTTGCAGCAAAGGGCCTTGCAAAAAACATTATGGTTGAGCCGGTTTTTGCCCTGGGCAAAGGCGCGCAAACAGGCATGGAAACTGAATCGGAAAGCTTTGCCGCCGCCTTTTTGGAGGCATCTGCCGCAGCAGGGGCCTATGGCGCAACTTTAACCTATTCCCCGGCCCGGCTGGAAAAACTTGCCTTGAACTACTGCGGGGCAGGGGCAAAAAATTTCTGCGTCATGCCCGGCGGGCAGATTTCCGCCTGCACCGAAATTTTTGACCCCCGCATCGCTGATGCCCCTTTCTGGACAATGGGCGAAGCCTCAAAAAAAGGCCTTTTGCTTGATGATGATCGCAGAGAAAACATCGCCCTTGCCATAGAGGCCTACAAGGAAAAATGGTGCAGCCAGTGCTTTGCCCTCTGGCACTGCGCCGGAGACTGCCCCAGGCTCGCCCTTCAATCAGGCGGCCAAAACGCACCCGCCCCAAACCCCAAACGCTGCCAGGCCACAAAAGCCATACTCGCCAGCAAAATTCTTGAAAAGATTAACGCCTCCA
>JASEHB010000204.1 GCA_030018745.1 Desulfatibacillaceae bacterium
GGCGCATTTGGGGGCTGATTTTTTTTGAAAAAATGGCCTGTTACAAAAAACTCGTAAACAGCAACCGGGGCAAAAAAAGGAACAAGCCACAAAAGGCTTGAAACAACATTGAAGACATAAAGGGCCTGAACCCCGTGCATATAGGCCAAAGGCGGCAGGGCGGAAGCAAAGGGCCATAAAAAGCGGATTAAAGGGTTTAAAAGCCTTTGTTTTATAAAGCTGATGCGCATATTTTGCAGATATAACACCTTGATTTTGTATTCAAAACCTCGTACCAATGGCGGCCTTGGGAGCGTTTTTCCCTTCAACCGCAGCCATACAGGGCGGTTTCCGGGGGGCCATAATCATCATTTAAGGCCCCTCAACCTTATCGAAGGCTTCTGTTTGCTGTTCCGCTTTGAATCCATGCAGGGCGCAGCCGAAGGTTTTCCGGCCCTGTTTCAATAAGGATAACAAATCGGTTTTATTCTGGATTACCGCATACGCTGGAATGACGGGCTTTTTTAAAACAGGGCAGCCCTTTTCCTTGCCACCCCAGGAAAAGGGCTGCTTTTAAAAGACAAAAATTTGTACCCAGGCAAGTTTTTTGTTTGGCTATGGCCCCACCCAACGGAATGTTGCCGTGCGGATGGGCATTGTTATTTCAATATGACCCGGGTTTTCATTGTAACGGTAAAAAGGATTGGGTGTCCAGTTGTCCAGAACAACAGGCCCGTATGTGCCTCTTCCGGCGTTGTCCCTCACCCAGTTTCCTGCAGAATCTATTATGCCCGTTCTCTGAATCCAGGCCGTGCCTGTGGTGGTATAAATTATCCTCATGCGGCTTCTGCTGACGAAATTCCTGTCCGTATAAACATCAATGGAGATGACTCGATTGGAGTTAGCCAGGACTCCCCCAAGGTTTTCCCTGCCAAAAGAAGCATAACCTGTGCCGGGGTTGTTTGACGGATCCGCCCAACTTCCTGCAAAAGCTCCGCTGAAAACAAAGTTATCAAACCTAAAGCCGCGAAGGCCTGCTGCACGGGTGGGCCTGTTTTCAATACGGCTGACCTTGGCATTAAGCTCAATCAGGCCCCTTGCCCCGCCGTTGCCAGCCCAAAGGGTTATCTGTGAGTTGTTGTGGTAAACGCCGTCAATTCTGAACTCGCCAAGGTTAAGGTATTGGGCGCCGGTGCCATTGTGCCAGCCCCACCAGGAGTTGTTGGCCCTTATGGTGACAGGCTGATCCGGGCTGAACATGTTTGGAAAGCGCAGGCGCATACGGGTTTGTGTACCTGCAGCATTAGTACCCACATCCAAAAAAGCCCGGTTGTTGGCATTATCCCTCTGGCCTATTGAAAAGCGGTTCCCGGCGGTGCCGTTGCCTGTTATGCTTACGCCACGGTAGGAAAGGGTGCCTGTGGCTACTGTTACCGGCGGCTCTGCATTGGTGGTCCAGACCCCCCGGAAGGCAATAACGCTTATATCACCCCCGCCTTCCAGCACAAGGCCTATTCCCACCTGGGCGGAGACATCTGAAAGCATATCCTCATCTGCCAGGGCCATGCCAGAGGCCTGGGCAGATGCCGCAGGCAGCAACAAAAGCACTGCCGCAAGCAGGGCAATTGCCCGCGCCAGGAAATTTATGCGCCAAAGAACAAGGCCTTTTCCTGTCCGCATTTTGTTAGCTGCCGCCAATTCCTTTTCTCCTGACAGGCAAAGCATAATCGTCTTACCAGGCAGCCGCATCTGCTGCAATCTGGTTAAAGTGCATCCACCAGCCATAGCCGGGAAGGTGATGCCGCTGGTTGGCAACCCCATGAACATTGGCCCGCGGATTGATGGCCAAAGCGTTTCTCATGGTAGTGGTGCCATCCTGATAAATGTAGTCCGACATTGTAATATAAAAATCGGTGGTGCCGCGGTCGTAATCTCCATTACCGGTGGCAGTGTTGTAGTAAAGCCTGTAGATGTTGGTGGTTGGAATGGAGATAACATAGGTGTGGCTGTTTTTTCTCCGCTCATTTACATTAATATCAAGGTTTATCTGCGCCTGGGCATAAATTCTGCCATCCATGGAAATCCTCTGGATGGCGCCAGAGCCAGTCCCGGAAGCCCCCTGGGCCAGATCCAGAATACCGGAAAAATCATCCGTGCCGATGCGCAGAAAGGAAAAATGCCCGGCAGTTGTGTAGGCCACCTCCAGGCGCAGCCCCTTAAAATAGATGGGATGGATTGTGCTGCCGGCAACCCTGCCGCCAACCCCGCCCCAGATCGCACTTGGCCCCGCCAGCTCTATATCCCAGTTGCCATTGTAATAGCCCATAAGCGTCCGGCCCATGGCCATGTTTTCTATTTTCAGCATTGCATTTACTTTTAATATGGCCACATCATGGGTGAAATATCTGGCCGTATTCGCCCCGTCCTGCACTGTCCGCCTCACTGTGGTGAACTCCAGCAAAGACTGGGCGACCACATCGTCAAGCTCGTCATCGGTTGCAAGGACAAGTTTTGCCACAGCCGCCACGGGCAGGGCAAAGAGCACGACTGCAAGCACAATCAGCAACAGGCGCAAAGAGGTTTTACCCCCCTGGATTTGCTGCTGAATGACCGCCATACCCATTAAAGCCTCCCCAAAAAAAAACTGATTGTTGCTTTTCCCTGATGCACTGGCCTGATACATTGGAAGGGAAGCAGCCGTTAAGGCCGCAATGCCGAAAAACAGATGTGCGGCAAGGCCTTTAAAAAACAAGAAAAAAACTGCCGCCAATATGCTTCGAAATATGCCGTTAAAAGGGCCGCCATGCTAAAGGCGAGCAAGAGGGGCGTTTTGCCCCCCTGCCACCCATTTTGAGATATTATTGCATGGACTATGCCTTATTATCAAGCAAAAAAACCTTTCAGGTCAAGATTTAAAGCGGGGTGATCATAAAAAATCTTTTATGGCAGGACAAACCAGGCAGCCCGCCGTGACGGTCTTATTTAAAATACGGCGCATTTTCATTAAAACGAAGGCTGTTGTAAGGAAAGGAAAGGGCCAGGGCCAAAGCCCTTGAATAAGAGCCAAGATGCCCGGCATAGGCCCCAAAAACCCTTGCCATGAAAGGGAAAAAGCGGCCCGGCCTGTTAAGGCGCAGGCAGGCGTAATAAAGGAGCTTTTCCAACTGGTCGGCGCTCATGGCCGGGTGGTTCCAGGTAAGGTGCTTTGTGTCAAAGAATCCTCTGTCCTTTTCAAATATGCCGTAGCTTTTTTCCAGGTGCTCCCACAGGGGCGTCTGTGGAAAAGGCGTTAAAATGGTGGTCTGCACAAAATCCAGGCCCAAAGAGTCCAGTGTCTCTATTTCCTCAAGCGTGGACGCAAAGGTGGCCTCCTCGTGGCCTAAAATGTAGTAGCCCCCGGCATACAGGCTTGCCTCGTGGAGTTTTGCAGTAACCTCGCGCACGGTCTGGCTGGTTTTCGCGCTCTTGTTCCAGGCGGCAAGCGCACGGCAGTCAAAGCTCTCCACCCCCAGGCCAAGGCCCATAAGGTTGTGCCTGCGCCACAAGTCCAGGTTGGCAAGGGCTGTGGCCGCTGCTGTCTGGGCTGTCCAGAACAGGCCGTATTTCCTGAAAAGCTCCAGCACCTTCATGGTGTGCTCTTTTTTGACCCCGAAGTGCTCGTCATAAACGCCTATCCAGCGCACCCCGTTTTTGCGGTACCAGGCAAGAACCTCCTCCACGGACTCTATGGGAACCGTTGAAACGCCCGGCGCAAAGGCAGGCGTCTGGCAGAAGGAGCAGTTAAGGGGGCAGCCCCGCTGGGTCTGGATAATGCCCACCCGCTGCACCTTTAGTGGAGATGGCCTTATATACCACTGATCCACAAGGGGCGGATGGCGAAGGCGCTCTATTTTGTGGCCGAAAATTTCCGCAAGCGCCTGCTCGCAGTAGCCGGTGAAAACTCTGTCGAAATGGGGGGCTGCAACAGGGTCCAGCACTCCGTAATTGCCGCCCCACACCTGGCTGACCTTGGCCTTTTTCGCCTGTTCCACCATGGGCAAAATGCGCGGCCAGTCCATTGTATGGAAGCTAAATCCCACCACATCCCAGCCCTGGGCAAGGGTGCGGCAATACTGCTCCCAGGTGGGGAATTCCAGAACCTCAATCTGGGGCACATTCTGCTTTATAAAGCGCAGGCCGTAATGAACCTTGTGATAAAAAAGCGTGCGGAAAAGGCTTTTGCTGTTTTCCGAAAAATAATCGTACCAGCCCTTCTTATCAATATATTTTGTGGTGATGAGGATTTTCACTTTAAGGGGGCCTTGCTCCAGAAAGATTTTTCAGGGCCAGAATATGGCCTGGGGGCCTGCATACCAAAGGTAGAGGGTAAGGGTTATGCCTATTACCCCCATAACAATTATAACCCTGCGGTAAAGGCGCTTTTTGTCCCACCCGCCAAACCTGTGCATGAGCACAAGGGCCGCTTCAACAGCGCAAAGGGTGAATAGCCACAGGCGCAAAAGCCCTGGCACATAAAAAAGCGCTGCCACAAAAGCTGTAAGGGCCAGCCCCAAAACAGCCCCGTCCAGAAGTTTATCGCCAAAGCGCAGGTAAAGGTTTGTCTCGCCTGCTGCTGCATCCCCTGCCGTGTCTTCAATGTCCTTTAGGCCCACAAGCGATACGGTGAAAAGGATTAAGGCTGCAAAAAAGCCCCACATATAAGTATCTGCCGTGTTGTTGGCCCAGCCTGCTGCAAAGGGTATTACAAGGCCTGCGCTCACCGCAAGCACGCTCAATGGCGGCCGCACCTTCAAGCGGAACGGCCTTGCCGAGTAAAGAAAGCCGATAACCGGAATGGCAAGCAGCAGCAAAAGCGCAGGCAGGCGCTGGGCAACAAAAAAAGGAAAAGCCAATGAGCCTGCCAGCAGAAAAAGGCTGTAACGAAGGGCGGCCTCCGGCGAAACCCTGCCTGCGGGAATGGGCCTTTTTGGCTTGTTGATGCGGTCTATGCGCCAGTCTGCCCAGGAATTGAAGCTGTAACAGAAATTGGCGGAAAATGCGGTTATCATCAAGGCGATGAAAAAGTCCCCCAAGGTTGCGCCTTTAGCAATGTGCGCGCCTGCCATATAGCCGCCAAAGCCTATTATCGCGGCATCGGCCCTGAAAAGTTTTAAATAGGCAATCAAAGATCAGGCCCTTCCAAAGCAGGGGGGTACAGGGACGGCGCAATCAGATTAGGCTCCATGGGCAGTCTGACCAAAAGATTGGGCCAAAGGGGATGATAAACTGAACCATCGTTGAATGCTCCTGCAAGATGA
>JASEHB010000205.1 GCA_030018745.1 Desulfatibacillaceae bacterium
GCCCACGGCTCCCTGGGGCCGCCTCCCAACACACACAGCCAAGCGTAGGTTGGGTGGTTCCTGCGCGTAGCGCAGGGTTCACCCAACAATTTTCTGCCCAGGCAAAAGGCAAAACAGCAAATTAAATCACGAAAACCACGAAACACACGAAAAAAACAAGGGCAGAGGAGTTGAAGGGCAGCGTTGCTGATTGCACCCTTTTACCTGCTTTCCAAATTCCTGACAGCAATCTCGTAGAGCTTTTCGCCCAGGGAAAGGCCTGCATCTATTATGGGCGGGCCGTAAATTTGGCCTGTGGAGGTGCGGAAGGTTTCCTTGATGCGGATTATGCTCTCCACGCCGGAGGGGTATCTCTCCACAAATACCGACAGGGGGGCCTTGAAATAGGAGATCATGCGCCAAACGGTTTGGGTGAAGTTGTCCGGCCCCCAGCGGAATTTGTCTGCATCGTAAAGGCAGTCCGACAAAAGCGCTCCCCGCAGGGTGTTAACCGGCTCCGGGGCAACAAAGGCCTCGTGGTTTTTTATGGCAGAGCATACATCTTCAATCTGGGCAGAAGACAGGGGAAAGTCCTGCAAAATTTCTTTGGCCTTCAAAGCGCCCTTTTGGGCGTGATTTTTTTCCTTGCGGCAGATGTCGTGCAACAGAGCCGCGCACTGCACAAGGGCAAGGTCCCGAATTGAATCTTTTTGGCAGCGCCCCCTTGCTTTGCCCTCCACAAGCACCAGAATTCCGGCATCCAAAGCCACCTTTGTAATATGCTCCCGTCCGTGGCCCAGATCATTGTCCGTAATGCTGCAAACCAAATCAAAAAGGCTTTGCACCAGCGGGTCTGCCCCAAGAACGCCCAAAGAAAAGGAGGCCTGCTCCGCAAAATCCCTGTAAAAGGACGGCACGGGAAGGCCTTGGGCAAGAAAAAGCGCCTGTTGGCGCATATTCTCATAAACAGGGTCCATGTTTATTTGTAGCATTTTTTTGCCCTGTTAAAAAAGGGGAGTAAGGCTTTTTTTGTTGGGCCAACTGCAATGCCTTTAATTACCGTAAAAGACCTAAAAGCCTTTAAGCCTTCTATCCGCAAGGCTCCCAGGCCATCATTGGCGGCTTGTACTTTGAATTCAGGCAGTTTGGCCATCTACCCTTAAAAGCCCAAGATACGCCAAACCTTAAACTTTTTCTCCGCCCTTCAATTTTGATAAGCCCCTTGCCATTCCTCTCTTGACAGGCCCCCGGCCTGCTGGACTATCCTTGCGACTCTTGCGCCAATGCGCTAATATGGCAGCAGAGGGCAGGGAAAAACTTTGCTTGATGCACCCTCTGAAAGGGCAGATATGTTTGGCATCGGAATGCCGGAATTACTGATCATCCTGGCAGTGGCTCTAATTGTTCTTGGCCCCAAAAAGCTTCCAGACATAGCCAAGTCGTTAGGCAAGGGCTATGCAGAGTTCAGGCGGGCCACCCAGGAGCTAAAAGACAGCCTTGACATTGAAAAGGACATCAAGGGCGTGCGCGATTCCCTTGACAGCGTTTACGATGCAGCAGCAGACGCCTCATCCGGGAACACAAAGTCAACCCCTTTGACCTCAAGCCCCCAGGCTGGCGCGGACTTGCCTGCAGATCCGGTTGATGCCATGGATTTGCCAAGCCCCACGCCAGCCCATCCGGGCCAGGAGGCAGGCCCATCCCCGCAAAATCCAGAGCCTGTCAAGCCCGTGCAGAAGCAGGATTTGACGGACCGCAGCGCGGAAAAAACCGATTCCGCGCAGGATGACAGCAAAACCCCTTCTGACAACAAGGCATCCTGATGGCTGAAAAGGAAAAAACCAGCGAAACAAATCAGGACCCGGCCAGGATGCCCTTTACCGAGCACCTTGAGGAGCTGCGCAAGCGGCTTATTTACTGCCTTATAGCCATAGGCATTGGCTTTGTGGCCTGCTACACGGTTAAAGAGCGCATCTTCACCTGGCTCACCCAGCCCCTTCTGGATGCACTGCCAGAAGGCCAGGGCCTCATATTCACCGGCCTTACCGAGCCATTTTTCGCTTATCTCAAGGTGGCCCTGCTTGGCGGGGTGGTTCTGGCCATTCCTGTCATCTCGTATCAGGTCTGGCGCTTTGTGGGGCCTGGCCTTTACGATACTGAAAAGAAGATGGTACTTCCCCTGGTGGTCTGCTCCTGCTTCTTCTTTTTGCTTGGGGCAAGCTTTGGCTACTTTCTGGTTTTTCCCCTGGGCTTTACCGTGCTGCTTGCATTTGCCTCTGATTCCATGCAGGCCCTTCCTTCGGTAAAGGAATATTTGAGCCTTGCAACCAAGCTCCTTCTGGCCTTTGGGCTTGTTTTTGAGCTGCCGCTTTTTGTTTCGGTATTTGCTCGCTTTGGCCTGGTAAGTGTTGAAAGTTTGAAGAAAAACCGCAAGTATGCCCTGGTGGCCTTTCTTATTTTTGGCGCAATGCTCACCCCGCCGGATGTAATAACCCAATTGCTTATGGCCATGCCAATGATGGTTCTGTGGGAGGTGGGCATTTTGGGGGCCATGATTTTTGGCAAGAAAAAGCAAAAAGAGCCTGATGCAACATAGCAGCGGGCAATCCGGGCGCCCGGCTTTCAAGCTGCCTTGCTAAAAAGAGCGGCACGAACATTCTTTGGCCTGGAATCCTGCCATGAACAAAAAACAGCGCTTCACGGTAATTGCGGTTTTAGGGTCTGCAACCCTTCTGGCTGCCCTGATCATCTGGCGGTTGTCCGTCCCTGTGGCCCCGGTTATTCTGCCGCCTGAAAAGCCGCCTGCGTTACCCCCTGCGGGAATTGAATACCCCATGGGCCGGGTGGAGTCTGACAATATCCCCCTTTTTTCCGATGATATGGATATGGCCAGCCTTGTTACGGCCATGAACCAGTCCAGGGCCTATTTTTCGCGCCTGCCTAAAGACCGGCAGTTTGCTTTCGGCAAGGATTCCTTCACCACCGCGCATATGCAAAAGACCCTGGATGTTTTTCAGGCTTTTTTGGAAACAGGGCCCGACATTGACGAGTTAAACGCCTTTGTGCGTGAAAACTTTGCCGTGTATCAGAGTCAAGGCAGCGACCAGTGGGGAGCAATGCTCTTTACAGGCTATTACGAGCCTGTGATAAGGGGCAGCCTCACGCCGGACCCCAAATATCCCTATCCCCTGTATTCGGTTCCCAACGACCTTATTTCGATTGATCTTGGCAAGTTCTCATCCAAATTTGCAGGGGAGCGCATAACCGCAAGAATAGAGGGGAATGCTGTTTTGCCCTATTTTGACAGAAAGGACATAGAGGAAAAAAATGTTTTAAAGGGCAGGGCAAATGTTGTGGCCTGGCTGGAATGCCCCATAGACCGCTTTTTTCTGCACATCCAGGGTTCCGGGCGGGTGGAGCTTTCGGATGGCACCCTTATCAATGTGGGATACGCCGGGTCAAGCGGCCGCCCCTACCAGGCGGTGGGGGGCATCCTCATTCGGGACGGACACATTTCAAGGGAGGAAATGTCCATGCAGGCCATACGCCAATGGGCGCAGGAAAACCCCCATGCCCGCCAGGAGCTTTTCAACGCCAACCCAAGCTATGTTTTCTTTACAAAAAGAGATTCAGGGCCGTTGGGCTGCTATGGGGTTCCGGTGACACCCGGCCGCAGCGTGGCCACGGATCGGGCAATTTTTCCCGGTGGGGCGCTGGCCTGGATAGCATCCCAAAAGCCCGCCATTGACCCTGAAACCGGCGGCATAAGCCTTTGGCAGCCCTTTGGCCGCTTTGTGCTCAACCAGGACACCGGCGGGGCAATCAAAACCCCTGGCAGGCTCGACCTCTTTTGGGGGCATGGCCCTTATGCGGAAATTGCCGCAGGCCACATGAAGCACGAAGGGCGGCTATATTTTTTGATTCTCAAGGACGATTTCAACCCGCAGACATGATTTTTTTCAAACCCCAACAAATCATTATGCCTTTTTTCGGGGTTTTTGTGCTTCTTAAAAGAATTGCAATTGTTGTTTTTTTAAACCCCAAAAAAAACTAACCACCAAAGAAAGGCAAAGGCTTGCAGATTTGCACGCTTTGCGCGAGCCGGGGAGAGGTTTTTTCTTTTCAACTAACGGCGTACAGGGCGGGTCCAGGGAAAGGAGGGCAAGGCTTGCGGTGGTGCGCCGGGACTTTGGTGTACTGCTAGTACATTGAGATCCCGGTGCGCTACCGCGTAGCGCAGCCAAAAGTTTTCTTGGAACCGCCCCTCCAATTTTATTCTTCGAGGCCCTTTATATTTTCCTTCAAAATCGCCCTTGTCTGGACAATCTCCTCCTGTGTCACGGTCTGGCGCAGGTCTTCAAGTTCCTTCATTATTTTTGCAAACCTTACGCCCTCTGCCGCACTCACCCAGGCAAGCTGCAAGCGCTCCTTGCGGATACCCATTTTCTCCATCTTTTTGTGCATCCGCTCCACGCGCTTTTCTGTCCAGTGGTTGGCGTCAATGTAATGGCAGTCTCCAATGTGGCAGCCGCTGACAAGCACAACGGGAGCGCCCTTGGCAAATCCCTGCCATACAAACTTTTCATCCACCCGTCCAGAGCACATGGTGCGGATTAGACGCACGGTGGGCGGATAGGAAAGCCGGGATACACCGGCAAAGTCCGCCCCAGCATAGGAGCACCAGTTGCAGGCAAAGGCCAAAATCTTGCTTTGGGGGGCTTCTTCAAGCAGGGCATCCACCTGGTCGGTTATCTGCCTGTCCGTGTAGTGGTTCATCACAATTGCGCCAAAGCGGCATTCCGGCGCGCAGGTTCCGCACCCGGCGCAGGAGGCGGTGTTGACCACAGCAGGCGTTTTCTTTTTTGTGTCAACGGTTATGGCGTTGTAGGGGCAGACCCTGGCGCACAGGCCACAGGATGTGCAGTGGTGGGCGAGTATCTCGCTTGTGATTGGCTCTGTTGATATCTGTCCCGAACCCAAAAGGCGCAGGGCGCGCACAGCAGCGGCGGATGCCTGGGTCACGGATTCTTTGATGTCCTTGGGGCCTTCGGAGCAGCCGGCATAAAAGACGCCGCGGGTGGCCGCATCCACGGGCATAAGCTTGGGATGCGCCTCAAGAAAAAAACCTTCAGGCGAAAGCTGAAGGGTTAACATCTCCTGGATTTTCTTGGCATCCGGCGAAGGCTCCAACCCCACAGAAAGGATGAGCATATCAAGCTCGTGGGTTTCCAGCCTGCCGGTGGCCGTGTTTTCAACGGAAACCTTGAGCGAC
>JASEHB010000206.1:0-2894 GCA_030018745.1 Desulfatibacillaceae bacterium
GGCCAAAGCAATGGGGAAATGCGGCTATCATCAAAGAAAAAAAATATGCTCTGGCTTTTAACGCAGATTATCGGCTATTATTCTGCACCGTATAAATCATCTGTCCGTGTGCAAAAGCAGGGCCGGAGCAATAAGGCCCAAAGCCCGTTGAACCAACAAAAAGCGAGGATTTTTGCCTTGAGCAAGCGTAACAAGGAAATACTTACCCACGCAGTTTTGGTGCTGATGATTGTGGGCGGGGCATGGCAGTTTTTTGCCAACCTTGACTGGGTGCTGGCCCCTGGCCGCAGGGCCGCAATGCAGGAAGCGACTGCACAGGTGGAAGCCAGATGGGAAAAGAAAAAGGGCGGCGGAAAGGGAACATCCTACACATGGCACATTCTGGAGCTTGCAGGCATTGGTGATTGCCCCTGCAAGGGGCAGGCCCGCGTGGATGCCTACCTTTACAACAAAACCGCCATTGGGGATTCAATGGAGGTTCTCTGCCACAAAGCCGTCTGCTATCACAGGGCTGACATCCGCTGGGATTTTGGCTTTCGCATACAGATAATTCTTGCAGGAATTGGCGCCCTGGTCTGCGCTGTCATTGAAGGCGTGCTTCTTTACAGGATGCACAAAAGAAAGCTTAACCAGCCAAGATAACAGCGCAAGCCAGGGGCAAGGGAAAAACCGGCCAGAATTTACAGGGTCGGGGCTATTGTCACCAGAAGCCGCAAGGCTGTTTTCGCCCTCAAGCCGTGAGGCTCGGCAATATCGCTTATGCACACATCGCCAGCGCGCGCGGGGATTGTGGCCCCGTCCGCCCCCAGAAAAAGGCCCTCGCCCTCCAGAACCACAAGGCTCAACTGGCCTTCCATATCGTGGTTGTGAACAGGCAGCTCCTGGCCGGGGTTGAAGTTGAAGTTGATTATCCGAAAATAAGGCGAATCGTGAACCAGAAACTTTTTGAACGCCTTTTCGGAAAATCCGTTGGCCTCGTATAAATTGACCGTTTTCATGGCCTGCTCCAAATACTTTTAAGGGTTGGCCCGGCCTGTGGAGCCTCCCATCCTTTCGGGGAGGGGGGGTTGGAAGGCTCCACATTTTTCGATGGCCGGGCGCATTTTTATCCGCAACACCTTGCCTTATCCCAAAATCGCCTTCAGGTCCTCATCCGGCGTGGAAATGGGCTTTATGTCAAAGTTCTTCACCAGCACGCCCAGCACATTGGGGGTGATGAATGCAGGCAGCGAAGGCCCAAGGCGGATGCCCTTTATGCCCAGGTGCAGCAGGGTGAGCAGAATTGCAACAGCCTTCTGCTCGTACCACGAGAGCACCATTGAAAGGGGCAGGTCGTTGACGCCCACGCCAAAGGCCTCGGAAAGGGCCACAGCTATCTGTATGGCCGAATAGGCGTCATTGCACTGGCCCACATCCAACAGCCTGGGAATTCCGCCGATGTCGCCAAGCTCCTTGTCAAAGAAGCGGAACTTGCCGCAGGCAAGCGTTAGCACCACGCAGTCTGAAGGCACTTTCTCCACAAACTCCGTGTAGTAGTTGCGGCCCGGCTTTGCGCCATCGCAGCCGGCCACCAGGAAGAAGTGGCGCAGGGCCTTGCTCTTCACAGCATCAATCACCTTGCCTGCCACGCTCATAACCGTGTTTCTGGCAAAGCCCACGGTAACGGTCTTGCCCGGCTCGTCTGCCGCAAAGCCCGGCAGCTCAAGGGCTTTTTTGATCACAGGCGAAAAGTCCTGGTTCTTGATGTGGGGAACGCCCGGCCACGCGCAGCACCCGGAAGTGAAGATGTTTTCCCCGTAAGTTTCGCGGGGCTTCTGAATGCAGTTGGTGGTCATGAGTATTGCGCCGGGGAAAGCTGCGAACTCTTTTGCCTGGTTCTGCCAGGCCGTGCCGTAATGGCCGTAAAAGTGCGGATAGGCCTTGAGTGTCGGATAGCCGTGCGTGGGCAGCATCTCGCCGTGGGTGTAAATGTTTATGCCCTTGTCCTTTGTCTGCTCCAAAAGGGCGTGCAGATCTTTAAGATCATGGCCGGAAATTAAAATGGCCTTGCCCTTTTTGTGGCCAAGGGGAACAGCCGTTGGAACCGGGTGGCCGTAGGTTTCTGTGTTGGCCGCATCCAGAAGCTCCATTGCCTTGAGGTTGGCCGCGCCGCACTCAAGCACCAGGCCAACCCACTGGTCCAGGCCCAAGCTCTTATCAAAGGGGGCCACAAGAGCCTTGTGGATGAACTGATAAACCTCCGGATTGCGCTTGCCCAGAACCAGGGCATGATCCGCATATGCAGCCACACCCTTTAGCCCGAAAAGAAGGATGTGCTGCAGGGAGCGGATGTCGGCGTTTTCCGAGGCCTCTGCAAAAAGGCCGTGCTCCCTGCCCTGCTCAATCATCTGCGCAACATCCGCCGCAGGCGCAAAGGCTGCGGCCCCTGTCCAGTCAATGGCCTTGCCCGCAGCAGCCAGCTTTTTCTTGAGGCCTTCACGCAGCTCAACAGCCTTTTTGGTGTAAGCGGCAATTTCCGCTTCATCAAAGTTCACATTGGTAAGGGTGGAAAAAAGCGCCTCGCAGGTGAATGTGTCCACCGCATCATCGCTTATGCCTGCTTTGGCAGCTTCCACAGCCACTTGAGAAAGCCCCCGCAGGGCATATACAAGAAGATCCTGAAGGGCTGCCACTTCATCGGTTTTTCCGCATACGCCCTGCTTGGTGCAAGCTTCTCCCTTTGCCGTCTGTTCGCACTGGTAACAGAACATATCCGGCGCCTTTCAACAAATAGACAAAAGAACAACCGTGGGTTTCTATCCACGGAACTTTGCGGCAAGAACACGTTCGCGGTTCTTCGTCGAAAAGACAATGTGGTAGTAGATTGGGGTGCAGGTAGACATTTTTGTCCTCTT
>JASEHB010000206.1:2904-5212 GCA_030018745.1 Desulfatibacillaceae bacterium
GTTTCCTCCTCCTGTTGTTGTGTTGGGTTAAAAAAAATGTAATTGGGTTAAGGGTTAAAGATAAAGGGCCTTTGCCAAATTTTTTCCGCTTTGGGTTTTGAAAAGCTTTTCAATGAAGCCTTCAAGCTCCCCGCCTTTTTTATCCGGGAACTCTTCGGGCAGGTTGACCAGCCAGTCCGCGTCCCACAGTATGCGAAACTCTATTGTGTCAATGTCCTTTGCGCTGTGGTGATTGGCGATTATTTTCTCCACATGGTCTGCTGTTTCTTCGTCAAGTTTGAGCGCGTCCATTATTGCCCTTGCAACGGGTGGGCCTTCAATTTCCTGAAACCGCCCGGCAGATGAATTGTGCTTCTTTTCCGCATTGGGTATGCCCACATCGTGCAGCACGGCTGCTGCCAGCACCACCTTGGGGTTTGCGCCCTTTTCTGCGGCAAGGAGCTTCTGGGCGTGCTCCAAAACCGTGAGGGCATGGGTTATGCGCCTCTGGTCATTGCCAAAAACCCCTTTCATCTTTGCAATGAGCCTGTCTAACAGGGCTTCTTCCTCCGGTGCGCCTGCCTGGCCTTCCTTGGGGTCGTAGCCAAGGCATTCCTTTGCGTGCTCGCACCACTGGGCGCAGCCCAGGTTAAGCCTTGGGTTGCCGATAAGATTCCCGCACTTGCGGCAGCGGCGCTTGGCGTCGTCTTTGAAAAACTCCACCTCATGGCCGCACTGGGCGCAGGCCACATCAAAAACATCAGTCGCAGTCCAGAAGGCCGTGTCCTGGCCGGGGCACATTGTCTTGCTCATGGCAAATCTCCTTTCCCCTGCCCTATATGGCTTTCTGCTCAAGTATTTCGCCGCTTCTGGCTATCTGCACCAGGTTGATGGGCACATTGACCCCGGCCAATTCCCTTGCCTTGGCGGCTGCATGGGCAAAGCCGCGGCAGCAGGGAACTTCCATTATGGCAACTGTCAGCGACTTGGCATTTGCTCCCTTTAGGATTGCGGCAAGCCTGTTGATGTAATCCTCCAGGTCGTCAAACTTGGGGCAGCCCATGAGAACAACCTTGCCGGGAAGAAGTTCCGAGTGCAGAGCCGGATAGGCTGTTGCCGAACAGTCTGCCAGGAGCAGAATGTCCGCCCCCTTTAAATAAGGTGCATCCGGCCTTACCAGGCGCAGCTTTATGGGCCAATGGGAAAGGGCGCTTGGGGCCGCCTGGGCTTTTGCCCCGGTCTTGGTATTGAGCGACATGGCCGCAGTTCCTGGGCAGCCGCTTTTTGGTGCAAGGCTCATCTGGGCGCTGCCGGGGCAGCCGCATTCCAGGGTTGCCGGGGCGCTATCCTTGCTCTGGGAAGCCAGGTGCGCCTCCACAGCGTGCTCGTCAAAGGCCGGGGCAAGGCGCTCCACAACTTTCAGCGCGCCGGTGGGGCAGCCTCCCAGGCAGGCCCCAAGGCCATCGCACAGAAATTCGCCCACAAGCTTTGCCTTGCCGTCAATAATCTCAAGCGCGCCTTCAGCGCAGTCCATAACGCACTGGCCGCAGCCATCGCACTTTTCCTCGTCTATCTCTATTATGGGGCGCAGTATTTTATTTGCAGATTGAGCAGTCATGGCAGTCTCCTTTAAATTGGGCGGCAAAATCCGCCAGGGTTTTTGTTGTAAGGTATTGGCGAGCCTTTGTGTTGATCTCTGCAAGCAGGCCCCCCAGAATGCAGTCTCCGCCGCACACAGGGTGGGCCAAAAGGCAGCTTGCATCCTCCAGCACGCCTTCAATTGCTTCGTAAACAGCGAGCAGCGAAACTTCCTGGGGCTTTTTGGCCAGCACAAAGCCGCCGCCAGGCCCCCTTGTTGAATGCACAAGCCCGGTTCGCACAAGGCGCTGAAGAACCTTTGAAAGATGGTTCTCCGAGCAGCCCAGCACCTGGGCCACCTCGTGGACGCTTATTGTGCGCCCGGAATGGGCCGCCAGGTAAACCCCAGTGTGCAGGGCCAGCGAGGCGGCTTCGGATATTTTAACCAGGGTGGACATACTTGTTTCTCCCATTCAAGAATTACGGTACCAAAATACCATAATTATTTTCCTTGTCAAGTGTTTTTCCACCAATTTGGTAGTTTTTTATAATGACTTGATTATATGAATAATTATTTTGATTATTTTCAGGCGGAAGCTTTTGAAGGTAAGCGCAGAAGAATTTTTCAAAGATTTTTTTGTGCTGTTTGACGATTTGAGGGTGGGTTTACATGGACAAAAGACTTGCCAAAGCCCCCTGCCCCGTCATTGCCCGCAGGCTTTGAATCAAGAGAAACCCAAATGACGGTTCC
>JASEHB010000207.1 GCA_030018745.1 Desulfatibacillaceae bacterium
CCAGATTTTTAACAGGCTGGTTGGCCCCCCGGTGGCCGAACTTCAGCTTGTAGGTCTTTGCCCCAAGGGCAAGGCCAAGAATCTGGTGGCCTAAACAGATGCCAAACATGGGCTTGTATCCCAAAAGCTCCTGCACGGTCTTTATGCCGTACGAAACAGGCTCCGGGTCCCCAGGGCCGTTGCTCAAAAAAATCCCGTCAACGGCCATCTTTTTTATGACAGAGGCTGGAGTTGAGGCAGGAACCGCAACAACATCACAGCCCTTTTCCATAAGGCAGCGCAGTATGTTGTACTTGATGCCAAAATCAAAGGCAGCCACCCTGGGCTTTTTGTGGCCTGCATCCCACAGGGAGGCATTTAAATCTTCTTGCTCAAGGAATTGTTTTTGGGCGCCAACAAGCCTGTAAGGCCTCTTGGTGCTCACATCCTTTGCCAGGTCAAGGCCTTCCATTGATGGAATTTGCTTTGCCCTTGACGCAAGGGAGGCGGCAGACAGATCGCTTGTTGAAATTATTGCCCGCATGGCCCCCAGGCTGCGGATATGGCGAGTAAGGGCGCGGGTGTCGAGACCCTCGACACCGAGGATTCCCTGGCTGCAAAGGTAATCCTTGAGGGTTCTGGTGGAGCGGAAGTTGTGGGGATGCTCCTGGTATTCACGCACAATAAAGGCTGCCACCTGAATGGAATCCGATTCCACATCTTCTTCATTCACCCCGTAGCATCCCACAAGGGGATAGGTCATGGTAACAAGCTGGCCGCGGTAGGAGGGGTCTGTGAGGACCTCCTGATAGCCTGTCATGCTTGTGTTGAAAACCACCTCGCCAAAGGCTTCGCCAGGGCCGGTGAAGGAGCGGCATTCAAAGCTCCGTCCGTCTTCAAGGGCCAAAAGGGCCTGCATGGTTTTACTCCTTTAATCGCTTTGGGCTGCCTTTTGCAAAAAAGGCCTGCGCATTTTTTCCGCAAGCCCTTTTGCATACCACAGGCCAATTGTTGTTGAAAGAAGAATGCTAAAGATGTGCCCGGCTTTTAAGACTTAATTTGCGGCCTATTTTTTAAGCGGTACTTAATTTTGGCTTTGGCGCATTGCTGCTCATGGTTTAAACTCATCCCTTAAGGGCGTATCCGTCTTCTGCTTGTTGCACCCGGCCTGTTTTCATCAGGGCCTCCAGGTGCTTTTTCATGGTGGCCTTTTCACCCCAGGAGTAGAATTCCAAAGGCTCTCGCCGCTTTTTATAGACAATCCACTGCTCCACAATCTGGCTCATTGTCTTTGGGCCTTGGGCAAGGAAGGCAAGAAGGGCCTCTTCGCGCTTTTGGATGACACGGGTGTAATCTGCCCAAAGATTGTCTGGCGGGTTTTCAAAAAGGCCTGTTTCATGGCAGGTCATAATCCATTTTGCGCCTATTTGAGATAGGGCTGTTACCGATGAGATTGTATCCTCCATGGATGAGCCGGGGTCTCCATACCAGGGGCCAAAGGGGGTGAGGTCGTAATCTGCTGTGCAGAGCAGGGAAAGATCCTCAAAATAAAAGGCGCAGTGGCCCGGTGTGTGGCCTGGGGCATGAATCACCCTTACCTTGCCGCAGGATGGCAGGGTAATTTCTTCATTTCCCTCAAAAAGCCTGTCCGGCTTTCTGGGCGTAAAATGAAACTGCTCCATTATAAGGGGCTTCCAGCTTTCACGCAGGCTTTTATCCCTTTCCGGATCCATGCCGTACCAGTCCATAAAGGTTTCAATATCTCCAAGGGGCGGCACATCAAGGGCATGGATTGATAAAAGGGCGTCTTCAAAAAGGTCAAGGTGGGCAAAGTGATCCTCGTGCCAGTGGGTGAGCCATACCTGGCTAACCCCCTTTTCATCCCGAAGCTTTTTGAGCCTTTCCCGGTCCGAGGCCGGATCAATCAAAATTCTGTCGCCTTCAACAAAAAGGCTGTGGCAGTGGGGATATTTGCCCTTGTTGGGGCCGGGAAGAAAGATAAGTCCGCCGATGCGCGTCTCCTCTGCTGCCTGGGACATAAGCTCTCCTGATATAAAAGGATGCAAAAATTCAAACGGGCTGATTTTAAGTCCTTATAAATGTTCCCCAGCAAAGGCGCTGTTGTCAAGAAAGGATGGAAAGCCAGAAAACATATGTCAGGGCGGAAAGAAGGGTGAGAAGCGATATGGCTGCTGCTGCAAAGGCCGGGTCGCCGTTCATTTCGCGGCTCATGACATAGGTTACCGTGGCTGTGGGCGCAGCCAGAAGGATGACAAGCGGGGCTAAAAGGGGCTGGGCAAGGCCCAGTTGGGAGTGAAGAAGCCAGCCCGCTGCTGGCATGAGAAAAAGCTTGAGCGCCCCTGCCAGGAGGATTGGGCCTGTGGATTTTAAAAGAAGCGAAAAGTTTAATGAAGCGCCGATTACAAGAAGAGCCAGGGGAAGGGCCATATCCGCCACAATATAAAGGGTGCGTGAAACAAGGGTGGGCATGGTGGCATTGGAAAGGGAAAAGGCAATTCCCGCGACAGCTCCTATGATGACCGGGTTTAAAAGCACCTTGCGGGCAAAATAGCCTGGCGTAAGCCGTGAGCCGGAGTAAGCGCCGAAAAAACCCAAAGTTGCAACTGCCAAAAGGTTTTGAAAGAGCATGATAAATGCTGCGATGATGCCTGCAATTGCAAGGCCGCTGTCCCCCAGAAAATAATAGGCTACCGCCAACCCCAGGTAGCCCAGGTTTCCGTGAAAGCCTGTCTGGATGAAGGAGCCTCTTGTGCCGTTGGGCAGCCTGACAACAAGGGCAATGACAAGCCCGGCAACAAAGGCTGCAAATATCGGCAGGCAGGCTGCCAGCACAATGCCTGTTGAAAAACTCCCGGCAAAGTCTGCATGGGAAACCTGCACAAAGATCATGGCCGGTATGGCCACATAAAATACAAGCTGGTTCATGGAGTCGCGAACGCCAGCGGCAAGCATCTTTGTGCGGCAGAGGCCAAAGCCAAGACCAATGACCAGAAAAATCGGCAGTATGGTTTCAAGTATCTGGGTCATGGAATCAATAAACCTTGACCAGAAGGAGAGAGAGGGCGTTTTCTGGAAAAGCTCATGCAGCCCCTGGATGGATGGCGGGCCTTATCCCCTGGCATGGGCGACAGCATGGCCCAGATCCGGCAGGATAAGCTCTCCAACTGCCAGTTTGCAGGCGTTTTTGCTGCCTGGCATACAAAAAACAAGGGTGTTTTCTATTGTTCCGGCACAGGCGCGCGAAAAAACAGCGGCTGCATCAATCTTTTCAAAACTCAATTGGGCAAAAAGGCATGAAAAGGCAGGCAGTTTTTTGTCAAAAAGAGGCTCAACCGCCTCAATGGTTACATCAGAGGGGGTTATTCCCGTGCCGCCGTTGATGAGCATGACATCCGGGGAGTGCTCCTTGAGAACGGCCTGAATAATAAGGGAGATGGCTGTCTGGTCATCAGGGGCTATGCGATGCTCAACCACCTTGTGTCCATGGCCAGTAACCGCCTTTGCAATCCATTTGCCCGATTCGTCATTGTCCAGAATGCGGGTGGAAGTGACCGTGATGATGGCAACCCGTGCAGACTTTACGGCAGCGTGCCTGTGGGCGCTTAAAGACATGGGAGGTCCTTATTTTAGGGAACCCTTTGGCTTGTTGATAGGCCTTCAAATAAATCCTTTGCTGACGGCCTATTCCTCAATATCCTCGTCCTCGTCATCCAGAGGGGAAAGGTCATCATCGTCAAGCTTCAAGCCTTCGTCATCGTCATCAATCGCATCATCGATAAGGGTGTCATCGTCATCATCATCCAAAATCTTGTCGTCTTCAGCATCGGCCTTGATGCTCTGGGGCTTTACCGATGAGGCTGCGGCCCCCATTTCATCAACCAGGGCCTCGTCCCCCTGTTCGGGAGGCTGATTGTAGAGGGCGATTATCTGTCCGGCAATGGCGCGTATGGTTTCAGCCGGAGGGTAAAAGCGGGAGGAGCGCAGAATCCTTGCAACCCCTTCTTCCCCCTGCTTGACCGCCTCATCCAGCTCGCCGGGCTTGAAGGTGAATTCGCCGATAAGGGTACGCGAGTCCTCACTGTTATAGGCAAATTCAGAAATGACAAAGAGCTTTTTTTCATCATCTCTTTTTATGCGGTATTGGTATTGCATTGGGCGTCTTCTCCCCCTTGTGGAATCAAAGTTCTTTGCCATAACAGACCGGGATTAAGAACCATAAAATCAAGGCCCTGTCAACCTGCATAATGCCCTTGAGGGGCAAGGACAGAAAAAATTTCCTCCAGACTGCGGAATAAGGCCTGGGCAAATTGGAAATAGCTAAATTTTCAGTTGATTATCAGCTTATGGACTTCCGGCCTTTTGGCCGCCAGGGGCTTTACCTGCATCAGGGATCCCCCACCGGGCCGCGCAAACGCTTTTTTTCGGAACGCAGGCGCTTTTTTTCCATGCGTCGCCTGCGTGAAGCTGCGGGCGGGCGTGTTTTTATGCGGCTTCTGGGTTTTATTGCAGCCTGGCGTATAAGAGAAACAAGGCGGTTTAAGGCATCCTCACGGTTTTGCTCCTGGGACCGGCTGGTTCTTGCATCAATTATTATTTCGCCGTTTTTGGTGGCCCGGCTTCCGGCCAGTTGCAAAAGCCGCTCCCGAACAGTTTCGGGCAGGCTTTGGGAGTTTTTTGCATCAAAACGCAACTGGGCTGCTGTTGCCACCTTGTTCACATTCTGCCCGCCAGGGCCAGACGAGCGGACAAACTCCCAGGACAGCTCCGCCGGGTTTAAGCTTATGGCGCTGGTTATCTTTATCATGGTCAGAGGCCGTGTTTTCGGTTATCGCTCCACCCACACCACCTACATGGCGGTTCCATGGAAAGGAGAGCAAATCGCAACGCAGCTATCGGCTTCCTGGGGCCGCCCCTTCTTCCATCAGTTTTTCCTGCTCAAGCCGAAGAGCCTCGCGCTCTGCCATGTCCTGGGAAAGGTCTTTGGCCTTGTTCATGACCTCAAGCTGGGTGGCATAGGGGTTGGCCGGCTCAAAACCCTTTGAGCTGCCTTCATCCTGGCCGCTGCATGCGGCAAAGACAAGAAGAGCCGCCCCAAGAGCTGCTGCAAGGATTTTGTGCATGGCCCTAACTCCTTTCTGCAAAAACTGCTTCCGCGTTAATGTATTGCAACCATCTTCTTGTTGATATTAT
>JASEHB010000208.1:0-2670 GCA_030018745.1 Desulfatibacillaceae bacterium
ACACCTCGTCCCTGCCCGGCTCGTGCGCCTTGCTCTCGTCTCCCTGGAACCGCCCTTTACGCCGTTGCTTGAAAAGAAAAAACTTCTCGCTGGAACCACCCTGTGCGTTTGTGGGTGAAAGGGAAAACCCCTGCTCTGATAGCAAGCCTTGCTCTCGTCTCCCTGGACCCGCCCTGTACGCTTGTGGGTGAGAAAAAAAAACGCTTTCCGGCTTGAGCAGGGTTGCGATAAAACCGATATCCAGAGATGAAATCGGGGCTTGACAATCCGCCTGTGTTACTTGATATTACTTGATAAACGAAAAGTCGCACCTAATGTTGATTCATATAATCATTGATGGCGCCCATAAAAACCCCTGTTCAAACTTCCAAACTTGGGCAAAATATGATATGAAAAAAGGAGGGAAACCTTAACAATTCAATATTTTTTCTGGGAAAACAATGCCATACTCAATTGAAATATGCGCTGGAGCCGGAGGACAGGCCCTTGGCCTTGAAGCCGCTGGGTTTGAACATATCGCCCTTGTCGAAATTGAGAAGACTGCATGTGATACTCTTCGATACAACAGGCCAAAATGGAATGTTGTCAACGGCGACATCAGATATTTTTCCGGTACAAAGTACAAGGGGATTGATCTTCTAGCAGGCGGTGTTCCTTGCCCGCCATTTTCCAAGGCAGGAAAGCAGCTAGGGCAAAATGACGAAAGAGACCTTTTCCCGGAGGCAATCCGGCTTGCCGACGAGATAAGGCCAAAAGCTATCATGCTTGAAAATGTCCGTGGCATGCTCGATGCGGTGTTTGAGGACTACCGGAAACATATCAAGAATCAACTGGCCGCCTTGGGGTACCATACAGAATGGAGACTTCATAACGCCTCTGAATATGGAGTGTCCCAGCTTCGTCCCCGTGTTGTTTTTGTCGCCTTGAAAAAGGAAATAGCCCATCATTTTTCTTGGCCTGTTCCATCGCAAGAATCGCCACCCACTGTCGGTGAATTGTTGTTTGACCTGATGAGCGAAAAGGGCTGGCGAGGGGCCTCGCAATGGCGAAAACAGGCAGATGATATAGCCCCAACACTTGTGGGTGGTTCCAAAAAACATGGCGGCCCAGATCTTGGCCCAACCAGAGCTAAAAAAGCATGGGCGGCACTTGGTGTTGACGGTCATGGCATTGCTGATACCCCCCCAGGAAAAGACTTTGTTGGAATGCCTCGTCTTACTGTTCCTATGACTGCTCGCATTCAGGGATTTCCTGACGCATGGCGATTTGCCGGGAAAAAAACAACTGCATACCGACAAATCGGCAATGCTTTCCCGCCGCCTGTCGCTCAAGCGGTTGGCGCATCAATTTTAGCTGCGTTGGAGGCCGCCAGTAAAAGAGCTATATTAAGGAGCATTGGGTAATGACACCAAGAGAACCGGGGTCGCGAAAGAAACTCAAGGCGTTTTTGCTCCAGAATGTTGGTGTGGTGCTCGACTCTGAAGAACTCCGCAAGGCATCAGGCAATGCCAGCGAATGGGCCCGGAGGGTCAGAGAGCTTCGCAACGAAGAAGGCATGAATATAGTTACCCACAACGACAGAAGCGATTTGCGGCCAGGCCAGTATATGCTTGTTGACTTAAACCCACTTCCCTCATTTGCCCGTACTATGTCCAAGGAAACACGGGCATATGTTCTTGACCGTAATGGTTTTACCTGCCAAATGTGCGGTGCGGTAGCGGGAGAACCACATCCATACGACCCCTCCAGAAAGACCCGGCTTCACATCGGGCATATCATTGACAAAAGCAAAGGAGGGACCGACGAACCATCAAACCTTCGCGCCATTTGTTCTGTTTGCAACGAGGGTGCTCAAAACGCCACTCTTATCCGCCCTGACCTTAAGCAACTCCTGATCCAAGTCCGCCGTGCAGCTTCCGGCGATCAGCTTGATGTCTTAAAGTGGCTCATCACAAAATTCCCCAAACAGGCAGCCGAAGAGGTTGCCTCCCTCATCAAAAAGTAGCCAGAGATAAGTTTTCCCTTCAACCACAGGCGTACAGGGCGGTTCCAGGGAGACGAGAGCAAGGCTTGCGGGGCGAGCCGGGGCTTTAGGTGTACTCAAAGTACATCGAGACCCGGCGATGCCCCGCATAACGCAGCTATCGTTTTCCTGGGACCGCCCTCATCCTGTCCTTCTTTTGAGCACCCCTAGGGTTCTTATCATTTCCAATTCCTCAAAAAGGCCGGAAGCTTTCGCCATCTCGTAGATTGTGCGGGGGGCCTGGCCGCCCTTTGTTGGATCAAAGAAAATGTCGTGAATCACAAGAAAGCCCCCCGGCAGTATATGCCCGGCCCAGTTCACATAGTCGCTCATTGCGGCTTCAAAGCTGTGGCCGCCATCTATGAAAACAAGGGCAAGGGGCGTGGCCCATTGGCGGGCCGCCAGGGTGGATGTGCACACAAGGGGGATGACCGTATCATTTAGCTCTGCCTGCTCAAGTGTTCTGCGGAAAAAGCGGAAGGTGTCAAAGCGGTTTTCAATTGGGTCCATAAGCTCCGGGTCGTGGTATTCCTGGCCGGGCTGCTGCTCCTCCGAGCCGCGGTGGTGATCAATGGAAAAGAGCACAGCACCGTTTTGTTTGCACCCGGCCCCCAAAAACAAAGTGGACTTGCCGCAGTAGCTGCCTA
>JASEHB010000208.1:2680-5183 GCA_030018745.1 Desulfatibacillaceae bacterium
TATCTCAAGGCAGGGGCCAAGCTTTGCCGCCATGCAGGCAAGCTCGTAAAGCCTTTCCGCCTCATCCTTTTCGAGAAAGCCCTTTACATCCATTTCAAGCAGATTTGCCATTTCCATTACAAAATACCCTGCTGTAAAAGGGGTAAGAGAAGCCTATTCATCAGAATCATTGCCGGAGCCTGCCGGGTGGCCGCACACGGTCATGTATATGACAGATTCCTCCTTGCCGTCCAGGTCAAGAATTGCATTGGCCTCATCATCATAAATTGCGCCTATGGCGCAGGTTCCAAGGCCCATGCCGGCTGCTGCAAGGGCAAGATTCTGGCCCATGTGCCCGGCATCCAGGTATATGTAGCGAAAGGCCCTTTGGCGGTACTTCCACTTTGACCTTTGAAAAATCGCAGAAAAAATAAAGGTCACCGCACTTGAAAGGCACATCCGCTGGTCAAGGGCGGCTGCGGCAACTGCCCGGCCAAAGTCTCCTTGGCCAAGCTGCTCCAGCGAGTGCTCTTTAACATTGTAGTGGTAAATGCCCGGCTCGATTTCATTTACCCTGCTGACAGCAAGATAGGTTTCAACAGGGTAAAGCGCACCGGCAGAGGGCGCTGTGCGGAAGGCATGGCCTCCGGCAATGCCCCTTATGCCCGCTGTTGCCCACACAAGAAAGCTCAATGTCTCTTTGTCCAGCGCCTTTTGGGAAAAGCGCCTTATGCTGCTGCGCCCGGCAAGAGTCCGGGCTAGAGAAAGGGCCTTTTGCGGCTCTTTTGGGGCTTCGAGCCTTATCTTTTTTGCCTTGGGGTATTCCTTGAAAGGCTTTGGCCTGTTGGCCATATCCAGATACCCGCCTGAAAGCTGGCCCCTAAAATAGCGGGTGAGTTGCTGAAAATCATCTCCAATGCTTTCCTTCATAAAATAAATGCCCTTTTAGAACAAGCCTGCGGCAAAAATCCTTTTTCCTGGCCCTAAAACGCCTTCATAAGCGCGTGCCAGCGGGCGATTTCCGTTGATGTGTCAAGGCCCCTTGCTTCCATCAGCTTCACAAGGGCAGGCTCGTTGAAGCGCAGGTAGGGATTAACCGCCTTTTCCTGGGCCAGGGTGAAGCGCACCAGATTTGGGTCATAGCCAGCAAGGTATTGCTCAATGGCGAGGCTTTCCGGCTCAATATGCCCGGCAAGCTCTATGGATTGCTCCACATAGTCGTGGCCCGCATAAACAAAGGTATCATCCGGCAGGGCCATGAGGGTTTTGATGGAGTGGTAAAAGGCAGCAATGTCCCCGGAAAAGCAGTTGCCCACAGTTGCATTGAAAAGGGTGTCTCCGCTTACAAGGATTCCCGGCGTGTAAAAGCATATTGAATCTGTTGTATGGCCAGGTGTGGCAAGAACCTTTATGGCTTCATCCCCAAGAGGAATTTGCTTTTGCTTTGCAGCCTGGGAAGAGGAAAGAAGGCTTGCGTTGGAAATTTTTGCCAGATCCGCGGAGCCGACCGTATGATCCGGGTGGTTGTGGGTGTTGGTGACAACTTCAAGGGTGAGGTCGTTTTTCTCCAAAAAGTCCAAAATCCTCTGCACCGCGCCGCCGTCAACAGCTATTGCCTTCTTGCCCGTGTAAAGCACATAGCCAAGGTTATCTGCTCCATAACGAAATTGCTCTATCTGCATTTTGCCTTATCCTTCCCCTGATAATCTTTTGTTTTACTTACCCTGCCAGCTTTTTAAAGGCCCCTGCCGGGAAAAAGCAATAGGGGCAGGCCTCCGGTGGCTCGTCTCCGTAATGGATGTGGCCGCACTGCTTGCAGCGCCATGCGGTTTTGCCGGATTGGGCAGCGCCTTCTTCCCGGTGCATGGGTAAATCTTCAATGGGTGGCATGGCAGGCTTGTAATCGCCCATTGCGTGGCCTGCCAGTATCATGTGCTGGATTTCACTTGTTCCCTCGTAAATGGAAAAAAGCCTGGAATCCCGCAGCAGCTTTTCCACGGGATAGAGCTTTGTGTAGCCGTATCCGGCCATTATCTGCAAGGCCTGGCTTGCCACCTCCAGGGCTGCTTCCGAGGCGAACAGCTTGGCAATGGAGGCGTTCACCGTGGGGTCAATGCCGTTGTCCGACTCCCATGCGGCCTTCCATGTGAGCAGCCGGGCGATTTCCACCTTCTGATACATCTGGGCGATTTTGAACTGTATTGCCTGGAACTGGGCGATGGGCATTCCAAAGGCCTTGCGTTGCTTTGCAAAGTCAATGGCATATTCCATTGCAGAGCGGGCCGCGCCAACAGCAAAGGAGCCTATGGCGGGCCGGGTGCGGGAAAAGGTTTTCATGGCAAGGGAAAAGCCCTTGCCTGGGGGCGCAAGCACATTTCTGGCAGGCACCCTTACATTGTCAAAATGAATGCCAACAGTGTTGGAGCAGCGCTGGCCCATCTTGGGAATAGCTCTGCCGCGGGTCACGCCTTCCCAATCCAGTTCCACCACAAAGGCGCATATTCCCTTGTGAGCCTCCTTGGGG
>JASEHB010000209.1 GCA_030018745.1 Desulfatibacillaceae bacterium
GAACCATACTGCCTCAACCCAAGGTGAGGCTCCTGATAACCGCAAAGGCTTTATGCCTTTGGAAAAACTATCTTTTTTGCCCGGCAATCCTGTCCAGAATAATTGCAGCCGCCGAGCGGACCGGCAGGTGATTGTAACTTCCCGGCCCGAAAAGCGGCTCCAGCACAAAATCGGCCTTCTCAATAAAGTCTTCGGTCAGACCCCAGGCCGTTCCGAAAACAAGTATGCAGGGTTTGCCGTTTTTAATCAGTTTTGTCAAGTCATCATAGCTTATTGCCCCTGGCCGCTGCCTTGCATCCGTGACCACCACGGCGGGCTTTTGGCCGCAAAGCCTTTGGGCTTCATCTATGGCAATATCCAGACTTGCTGCAACCCTTGCCAGCAAAAGGGCTTCCTTGCGATCCGGGTTATAGGCCGCGCCTGGGCCTGTTGTCCAGTGGTCCAGAATTTTCTGGGCCAGGGCCTGCTGGTCAACAAGGGGCGTTACCACAAAGTAGCGTCTCACCCCGTAGGTTTTTGCTGCGCGGGCTATATCGTGCAAATCCAGGTTGGTGACAGCCGAGCAAATGATGTCCCCGCGCTTATTTGTCACCGGATGGTGCATCAGGGCCAGGAAAAGCCCTTTGTGCCCCTGGTCCGAGAATTCTTTCAATGCGCCTGCTCCACTGCCCAAGCATGACGGCCTGCTCCGGGCTTAAGGAAATTCTTTCCAGCAAATCGGGCCGTCTTACCAGGGTCTGCAAAAGCCCGGTTTCCTGCCGCCACTGCTCCACAGCCTTGTGATGCCCGGACAGCAGAACTTCAGGCGTATCCTCTCCCTCAAAAACCCGTGGCCGAGTGTAATGAGGATGCTCCAGAAGGCCGTTTTCAAAGGAGTCCATGGCTGCGGACTGGTCGTTGCCAAGCACTCCTGGTACAAGGCGGGCCACAGCATCCAGAATAACCATTGCCGCAGGCTCACCCCCTGAAAGCACAAAATCGCCGACAGATATTTCAATATCCACGGCTTGTTGCAGCACCCGCTCGTCTATGCCCTCGTAACGGCCGCAGACAAGGATGATGGCCTTTTTGGCAGCCATCTGCCCTGCGGTTTTCTGGTTGAAAACCCTGCCCTGGGGGCCAAGCAGGCATACGGTTGCTTCCGGCAGAAGCTCCCTTGCATGGCGGATGGCCGCTGTCAAAGGTTCGGGCTTGAAAACCATGCCCGTTCCGCCGCCAAAGGGCCTGTCATCAGTTACCAGATGCCTGCCTTTGGCAAACTGCCTTATGTCTGTCAGGCTGCACCGGACAAGGCCGCTCTCCAAAGCCCTGCCCAGGACTCCATACGAAAAAAACCCGGAAAACATTCCGGGAAAAAGTGTAAGAACAATAAAATCCATTTTCCGCGCCACAAGGGGTTTACAGGCCCTGGGGCAGGTCCACCACCATTGTGTCTGTCTGGCTGTTTATTTCCTTGATGACCCAGTCCAGAGCCGGTATAAGGATTTCACCCTTTTGGCCCTGCACCACAAAAACATCGTTGGCCCCGGTTTCTATTATGGAAACCACCTTGCCAAGATGCTCGCCCTCCATGCTGACCACCTTCATGCCCACAAGGTCCACCCAGTAATGCTCATCCGGGGCTGTTTCCGGCAGGTGCTCCCGCGGGACATGGGCCACAAGGCCGCGAAGGGCTGCTGCTGCATCGCGGCCTGAAATGCCGTCAAAAAAAACCAGCATGAACTGCTTGTGGGGCCGCGACTGGCTTATGGTGAGCCACTTGCCGCCCTCTTTACCCTCTTTTTTCAGGTAGAGGGCCTGGCCCGGCGCAAAATAGGCGTCCGACTGCGTGTGGATGTTAAGCCGGGCCTCGCCGCGTATTCCATGAGCGCCCAGCACCGTGGCCACGGCCACCATTCTGGAAGATTCCATGGGCCTATTCGAGGATTTCCAGCACGCTGCGCTTTTTTATCTTGGCCGAAGCCGCAGACAAAAGAGTGCGCATGGCGCGGGCTGTACGCCCTTGCTTGCCGATGACCTTGCCCAGGTCTTCCTTGGCGACCTTAAGCTCAATCACAGAGGTCTGCTCGCCCTCCACCTCGGAAACCTCAACCTTTTCCGGGTAATCCACAAGTGCCTCGGCGACGAACTTGATCAGATCCTTCATGGATGTCTCTTGCATGTTCGCAACTCCGCATTCAAAAGGGAATCCCGATATAAAGTCTCCGGCAGGTTCGCGCCAAAAAGCAGGGGCAAAAGGCTTTGCCTTACAGGCCGCCAAAAGGCCTCAAAGAAGGCTTTCCTATGCTTGGGGCTGCTCTTCTTGAGCCGCATTTGCCTGCTTTTTGATGATGCTGCGCACCGTGTCGGTGGGTTTTGCCCCCTGCTCAAGCCAGTACTGCACCCTGCTCTGCTTAAGATCAATGGCTGCCGGCTCGGCAAGCGGGTTATATGTGCCCAGAATCTCTATGAACCTGCCGTCTCTAGGAGATTCGCTGTCTGCCACCACGATGCGGTAAAAGGGGTTTTTTCTGGCTCCATAACGAGCCAGCCTGATTTTGGTTGCCATACTCCTCCTTGGTTACATTCCAAACATACGGGCCATGCCGCGCATGCCGCCTTTGTTGATTTTCTTCATCATCTTCATTACCGAGTCATAGTTTTTCAAAAGGCGGTTCACATCCTGCACGGTTGTGCCTGAACCCTTTGCTATGCGCCGCCTCCTGCTGCCGTTCAATATATTGTGGTTTGCACGCTCGGAAGGGGTCATGGAATTTATTATGGCCTCTATGCGCACAAACTCCTTTTCATCCACATCCAGGTTCTTCATGTGCTTGTTCTTGTTAAAGCCCGGAATCATGGATAAAAGATCCTCCAGAGATCCCATGCTCCGAACCTGGGCCATCTGATCTTTAAAATCCTCCAGGGTGAACTGGTTTTTCCTTAATTTTTTCTCAAGCTCAAGGGCCTTTTTCTCGTCAACGCCTTTCTGTGCCTTTTCTATAAAGGAAAGGACATCTCCCATGCCCAGAATGCGTGAAGCCATGCGCTCCGGGTGAAAGGCCTCCAGGGCGTTGGATTTTTCGCCCACGCCCACAAACTTGATGGGCTTGCCTGTTACGGCCTTTATGGCAAGGGCCGCGCCGCCGCGGGCGTCTCCGTCCATCTTTGTAAGGACGACTCCGCCTATGTTCAGGGCCTCGTCAAAGGCTTTGGCCATGTTCACGGCATCCTGGCCGGTCATGGCGTCTGCAACAAGCAGAATATCTGACGGATTGACAGCGGCCTTGACCCTTTTGATTTCCGCCATCATTTCTTCATCAATGTGAAGGCGGCCGGCCGTGTCAACAATAATTACATCGCAACCTTCTTTGATGGCCTGGCTTTTGGCCTGCTCGCTAATCTGTTCCGCGCTCTGGCCGGGTTGCGAGTCAAAAAAAGGCACTCCAAGCTGGCGGCCTATTTTTTGAAGCTGCTCAATGGCCGCTGGCCGGTGAACATCCGCCGGAACCAGAAAGGGCCGATGCCCCTGCTCCCGCAGGTGCAGGGCAAGCTTGCCCGCTGTGGTGGTTTTGCCAGAACCCTGAAGACCGGCAAGCATAACAGCATGGGGGGGGTTGCCCGAAAGATTTAACCCCTCATGTTTGCCGCCCATCAGCGCGGCAAGCTCCTCATTGACAATTTTTATGACCTGCTGGCCGGGGGTGAGGCTTTCCAGAACCTCCTGGCCTACGGCCCGGCCCTTTACGGAAGCGACAAAGTCCTTTACAACCTTGTAGTTGACATCCGCTTCCAGCAGGGCCATGCGAACTTCTTTGAGGCCTTCCTCAATGTTCTTTTCGGAAAGCTTGCCATGCCCCTTTAATTTTTTGAAGACCGAATTCAGCCGGTCGCTTAAGTTGTCGAACATCTATGCATTGCCCTGTTGGCAGTCCAAATTTTGAAACTGTTGAAAATAGTCCGGTATAGGTGTTATGTCAAGCCATAATGTGCTGCGCCGGTTTGAAAAATAAAAGCCGTCTTTAAAAAACCAACCCCCGGCGCTTTAAAAAACCAGTTGCATTTCACCCATAATAACATGAACAAGGTGTCAGTGCAAAGAAATATACTTGAAAACACGCCAAAAGAGCTTGCTGCCTGGCTGGCGGAAAATGGGCAGAAATCCTTTCATCTGGACCAGATTCTGCGCTGGCTCTATCAGCGCCAGGCAAGCGCCTTTGATCAGATGACAGACATTTCCAAGTCTCTGCGCGCTCTTCTTGCCCAGGATTTTACCATAGGCAGCCTGAAGCTTGTTGAAGTTGCCGAAAGCAGGGACGGGGCCAAAAAATTCCTCTATAATCTGGCAGACGGCAACTGCATTGAAAGCGTGCTGCTGCCTGAAAGGGGGCATTTCACCCTGTGCGTTTCCAGCCAGGTGGGCTGCGCCATGAACTGCGCCTTCTGCCGCACAGGCGCAGACGGCTTTATCCGCAACCTCACCCAGGGGGAAATCTTATCCCAGGTGCGGGACACGGCCCTTGCCCTGGAAAACCCAGAAAGCCTCACCAACCTTGTTTTCATGGGTATGGGCGAGCCTCTTGCCAACTACGAAAACCTTATCCGGGCATTGAATGTCCTCACCGACAACGACTGGGGAATGCGTTTTTCGGGCCGCAGGGTAACGGTTTCCACAGCCGGGCTTGTGCCCCAAATCCCCCTTCTGGGCAAGGACAGCCGGGTCAAGCTTGCTGTTTCGCTCAATGCCGCAGATGACGCCACGCGGGACGCAATAATGCCCGTCAACAAAAAATGGCCCATAAAGGAACTTCTTGCCGCTTGCAGGGCCTTTCCCTTAAAGGCAGGCAGGCGGGTCACATTTGAGTTCGTGCTTTTAAAGGGGATAAACGATTCAACTGCCCACGCAAAAAAGCTTGCGGCCCTGCTTGGGGGCTTTCCCTGCAAAATCAACCTTATCGCCTACAACCCGCATGATCAGAGCCGCTTTGAACGGCCAGACAAAAAGACGGTTCTTGCCTTTCAGGACATCCTGCTGCAAAAAAACTTCACAGTGATCATCCGCGACAGCAAGGGGGAAGATATTGCAGCGGCCTGCGGGCAGTTGAGGGGCAGGGCGGCCCCAGGCGGGCGTCTGCTGCGTTGCACTTCGTTTTGAAGCTTGGTCATGTACCAACTGTACACTCCCGCGCTTCA
>JASEHB010000210.1:0-3486 GCA_030018745.1 Desulfatibacillaceae bacterium
CCGCCCCTCTAGTACCTACGGAAGGTTTCCACTATATCGAAGCGCTCCATCTCCATTCCTGGGCTTGCCACAATCAGGATCTCCCTGCCTGTGCGGTCTTCCAGCGAAAGCACGGAGGTGTTCTCCTCCTCAAGCAGGAAGCGCGCCAGTTCAGGGTGAACCTTTAAGCTTATCCTGTCGCCGGACATATCGTGGGAGAGGCGGATTATCTCGCGGTAAATGCGGTGGCAGATGCTTTTCTTGGAGAGCACGCGGCCATTTCCGTCACAGGCGCAGCAAGGCTCGGTGAGGAGCTTGCGGATGTTCTCCCTTGTGCGCTTGCGGGTCATTTCAATAAGGCCAAGCTCGGACATGGGCAGGACATTGGTGTTGCTCCTGTCGCGGACAAGGGCCTCGGTGAGGGTCCGGTGAACCTTCTCCCGGTCCTCCTGCCGCTCCATATCAATGAAATCAATCACAATTATTCCGCCTATATCCCGCAGACGGAGCTGGTAGGCAATTTCCTTTACTGCCTCCAGGTTGGTCTTGAGTATGGTTTCTGAAAGCTCGGCCTTGCCCACATAGCGGCCCGTGTTAACATCAACGGTGGTAAGGGCCTCGGTTTCATCAATCACAATATGGCCCCCGCTTTTGAGCCACACCTTTTTGTTTAAAAGCCGGGAAATTTCCCCTTCCAGGTGATAGGCGTCAAAAATAGGCTCCTGGACATCGTAATGGACAACGGAATCCGCCAGCCCCGGCTCAAATGACTCAACAAATTCGAGGATTTCCTGGTAGCCGCCCTGTGAGTCCACCACAACGCGGTCCACCTCCTTTGTGAAAAGGTCGCGAACCGCCTTCAGGCCTGCTGAAAGCTCCCGGTAAAGGAGCTTGGGGGCGGCGGCCTGGCGGTAGCGCTGCTCTATACGGCTCCAGAGTTTGTTCAAAAACCGCTCCTCGTGTGCCACCTTTTCCATATCAACGCCTTCGCAGACTGTGCGGGCAATGTAGCCGTAAGGGCCGGAGCGGATGCTGCTTATGCCCTCCTTTAGGCGGGTGCGCTCATCGGTGTCTTCAATTCTGCGGGAAATTCCCACATGGGCGGAGGTGGGCATGAGCACCAGAAACCTTCCGGGGATGCTTATTCTGGAGGTTACGCGCGCGCCCTTGTTGCCAATGGGGGCCTTGGCCACCTGCACAAGAATTTCCTGGCCTTCCTGAAGCATGTCCTCAATGGGCTGGCGGTTTCTTCTGGAGGCTGGCGCGGCCTTTTGGGTGTATGCAGGGTCATCGCCGTCCGGGTCGAGGGCAATGTCGGAATCCCTTTCGGAATCATCCCCGCTGTCAGCGCCTTCTTCCTGAAAATCGGAGAAAAAATCCGGCGGAGGCCAGGCCAGGGGAAAGCCCGGCACAACATCATCCACATAGATGAAGGCTGCCTGGTCAAGGCCTATGTCCACAAAGGCCGCCTGCATACCCGGAAGCACCCGCAAAACCTTGCCCTTGTAAACATTGGTCACAAGGCCGGCCTCTCCGCACCTTTCAATGTAAAGCTCGGAAAGGACGCTGTCTTCCAGAAGCGCGACACGGGTTTCATAGCCCGCATCATTTATTATCAATTCCTTTATCATGGTCTGTCACCTTAACCGGCAAGCCCGGCGATTTTACAATGCGGATAATATCTTTTGAGGCATTCGGGACTGCTCCCGCTGCCTGGAGAACCAAATCCGGCTTCATGCTGTTTCCATCAGAAGGGCAAAGCTCAAGCACAATTTGGGTGCCTGAAAGAATTTCCATTTTATCCACAATCAATTTCAAGTCCAGCAGGCGGGACTTTCCCTTGTGGCTCTGCTTTTCAACTTCAAATGAGCCTGCTGAATTGAAGGCCGCAACAGCATCCGGCCTCAATGCGCCGGGCGCGCAATCAATATGGTAAACAGCCTTTAGCAGGGGCTTTTTTTCCTGGTTTGGCAGAACCTGCTCGCAAAAAAGAATGTCAAGCCCTTCGGGGAGCTCGCTGTTTAGCCTGCCCGCCAGATTTTTGCCTGCCGCATCATCGGTAAGGGTGACTGTGAAATGCTCATCGCTGCTTTCCACAAGAACAGGCAGGGCCTGATCAAAGGCAATGGCAGGCATGGGGTGAAAGCCCTGGGAATAGGCCAGGGGCGCGCCGATGCGGCGCAAGGCCCGCAAAAACACGGTTACTGTTTCCAGGTGGGCCAGATACCTTGCTTTGCCTGTTTTGGAGTAATGCACCCTGAATTTTCCGGGGTTTTGGGGGCCAGGCTCTGTTATTGGGGCAGGTGCGGCTTTTGGCAGATCCGGCGATGTCTTCACCTCAATTTTTTCAAAGTCGCACACGCCGCAGGCAGAGCAGGATTGCTGGCAGGCCGGGGTGAGAATGCCTTCTGCGGCCCGCTTCCATTCTTCCAGCAAAAAGCCCTTGTCCACCCGGCAGTCAATCATATCCCAGGGCAGCGGCTCATCAATATCCCTTGCCCTGGTTATGTCTGCAATGCTCACACCGTTTTGGGTCAAGGCATCAAGCCAGGCTTCAAAGTTGAAGTGCTCGCTCCATCCGTCCAAACGGCAGCCATTTTTCCAGGCAGTTTCCACGACAGAGGCCATCTCGCGGCCTCCGCGGGCAAGCGCGCCTTCCATGATGCTTGTGCGGGGGTTTTGCCACTTCACCTTCACGCCGGGCATTTTAAGGCTGTCCCGCACAAGGTGTATGCGCTCCCAGGCCTCATCCACGCCAACCTGGGCGGCCCACTGGAAGGGCGTGTGGGCCTTTGGCACAAAAACGCCCACGGATACTGAAATATCCTGGCGCCTGCCGCTCATTTTTTTGAGGCCCTTCACAAGCTCCACTATGCCGGAAACATCTTCAAGGGTTTCAAAGGGAAGCCCCACCATGAAATAGAGCTTGATGAGCCGCCACCCGGCATTGCCTGCCGCAAGCACGGTGTCAGAAATATCTTTTTCGGTAATGTTTTTGTTGATGATGTTGCGAAGGCGCTGGGTTCCGGCTTCCGGAGCAATGGTGAAGCCTGTTTTGCGCACGGAGCGGATCTGCTCCATGAGTGAAGGCGAAAGGGTGTCCGCACGCATGGAGGGCAGGGAAATGGCTGTGCGATCCGGGCCGAAACGGGCCATCATGCTCCCCACAAGAGGCTCTATCCGGCAATAGTCTCCGGTGGAAAGCGACAGAAGGGAAAGATCCTGGTAGCCGGTGCAGGCCAGGCCCTGCTGGGCCTGTTCAAGAAGAAGCCCCGCGCTTTTTTCGCGGTAAGGCCGGTAAATCATGCCAGCCTGGCAGAAGCGGCAGCCCCTGCCGCAGCCCCTGGCAATTTCCAGGCGCAGGCGGTCATGCACGGGCTTGCCGTAGGGAATGACAGGGGCTTTTGGAAAGGGGGCTGCATCCATATCCGGCACAATGGCCCGGCGCACTGGTTTTGGCAGTGCCCGGCCCAGGCCTGCCGCCCGGTCGAACAGGGCGAGCACAAA
>JASEHB010000210.1:3496-5138 GCA_030018745.1 Desulfatibacillaceae bacterium
TGGCTGCCCAGTCTTCCAGAAGCCTGTTGCGCTCCCTTGCGCCATCAGTTTTCCAGCGCAAAAAGGCCTGCAAAAGGGGAAGAATCACCCCTTCGCCCTCGCCCACAACCATTGCGTCAAAAAAATCCGCCACAGGGGCCGGGTTGACCGCACACGGCCCGCCGCCCAGCACAATGGGGTGCATAGGCCCGCGGTCCCTGCTTCGCAATGGGATACCGGCCAGATTCAGCATGGAAAGAACGCCGGTGTAGTTAAGCTCGTAAAGCAGGCTCATGCCCAGAATGTCAAAATCCTTTAAGGGCTTGCCCCATTCAAGGGAGGAAAGGGGTATCTTCTCCTCGATCAGCAGGGCCTCCATGTCCGTGTCCGGGCAAAAAACCCTGTCTGCGGCAAATGAAGGCTTGCTGTTTATGATTTCATAAAGAATGGGCATCCCCAGATGGCTGACGCCCACCTCGTAGAGATCCGGAAAGGCAAGGCAAACCTTGACCAGTGCGGAGTCAGGGTCCCGCCTTTTGGCGTGAACCTCGCTTCCCAGGTAGCGGCTGGGGCGGCGAACCCGGCCCAGAATGGAACCCATGCTTTTCATGTAAGTCCAATAAGCCCCGCAAATACGGGCTGTTAAATTGCAAAATCAATCTTTGGCGCAAGCATTGACCATAAAACCTCTTTTTTAGTATAATCAAAAGTGGGCAAATGACAATGACCAAAGCTGTTGCCCAAGTCTGGGGCCTTTTTCTTGAAAGGCCCCAGCCCCCTGAAACGCAAGAGTTTAGGAGTGAAAATGATTTCCCTGACCGCTTCAATTTCATTGGCAAAAAAGAAGGCTGGCAGCGCCCTCAAACTTCTTCCGGTTGTTTTCGCCTGTTTTTTTCTGCTGGCTGCCTCTGCCCAGGCAATTCCCTTTGCCAACCAGTGGGAATGGGATAACCCGCCCCTTTTCGGCAAGCCCAGGCTAATTGAGGAATCCGGGGGCCAGCAGGTTTTAAAGATTTCTTATGGCCAGGACGGCAAGCGCCAGAAAATTGATGTCCTGTCCCTGCGGGGCGAAGCCCTGGCAGTAATGGCGTTTGAATATGACAGTTCGGGCAGCCTTGTTGAAATCCAGGTTTATCAGGCCCACAATCCCCATCCCCTGCGGGAGAAGGCCCAGTACGAAAACGGGCGGATTGTTAAAATGACAGGGCCTCATTTTCCGACTATCGCTGCCTTTGAGTACGATGAATCCGGCCGCCTGGATAAAATAATTGTGCTCGACGACAAGGGCCAGCAGCCCACAGCGGCCCACTGGCTTTATGGCTGGAATGACAACGATAAGTTGGTGTCGACCAGCTTTTACGGCCTGGACGAAAAGCTTATGGCCAAAGAGGAATTTGAATACAACGATAAGGGCTTTGTTTCTTCAAGAAGTGTTTATGGCACGGAGGGAACGATTATTGAGCGCAGGGAGTATGAATACCGCTACGACAAAACCGGCAACTGGACAAGCAGAACCACCACTCGCATAACCTGGGCGGATGGAGTGGAGAAGAGCGAAACGGCAACAGTGAGCAGGAAGATTTCCTACTATTGAGGGACGGCCCCAGGAAAAGCCCCGCACCCTGGCCCCGTCCTGTACGCATAGCGGCCCCAGGAAAACTTT
>JASEHB010000211.1 GCA_030018745.1 Desulfatibacillaceae bacterium
CCATGCTGGATCTTTCCATGGACATGGAAGCGGATTTGGGCATTGACTCCATTAAGAGAGTGGAGATTTTGGGCGCGCTCATGGAAGCGCACCCCCATTTGCCCGAACCCAACCCGGAAGACCTGGCGGAATTAAAAACCCTGGGGCAGATTGTTGAGCATATGCAGGGCCTTTCAGGTGGTTCAAGCCAAGCGCCTTTGAATGCCGGAAACCCGCCTGTTGAAGAAGCTGCTCCCCAAAAAACGCAGCAAACCGGCATGGGAGAGGATGCCCTTATAAGCGCTTTGCTTGAGGTGGTGAGCGAAAAGACCGGCTACCCTGCTGCCATGTTGGATCTGTCCATGGACATGGAAGCGGACTTGGGCATTGACTCCATTAAAAGGGTGGAGATTTTGGGCGCACTCATGGAAGCTCACCCTCACTTGCCCGAACCCAACCCGGAAGACTTGGCGGAGCTAAAAACACTTGGCCAGATTGTTGAACACATGCAGGGTTTGACAGGCAATGCAAAACCTGCCCCCGCTGCCACGGAAACTTTTTTGATAAATGCGCCGGTTGAGGAATCGGCAAAAAGCACTGTCCGCAAAGCTGTTTTAAAACCTCTGCCTCCTCCGGATTTTCTGGAGTTTTCCCCTCCAGTTGATGCCGCAGTTTTGGTGCTGGATGACAAAAGCCCTTTTGCACAAGAAGCCATCAAGCAGCTTGCAAGGCAAAACTGGCAGGTGCGCATTCTTGAAGCAGGGCAGGCCGCAAATAAATCTGCTTTGGGTGGCGATCATCCGCCCTGCGCCCTTGTAGAAAACCTTGACGAAAAATCCGTGGAAAAGGCCCTTGCCGTCTTGTATGCAGACGGGCTTTCCATGTGCGGCGTTGTTCTGGCCTGCTCGCCGGAAAATGCTTTGGCCATTGACTGGATAAAGCTCTGCTTTCTTGTGCTTAAAAAGGCAGGGCCGCGCATTGCAAAAAGCAAAAATGCCCTTCGCCGCTTTGTGGTGGCCGCACTTAACCTGGATGGCAGCCTGGGCCTGGCGGGCCACGACTATGACCCGGAGTTTGCAGGCATTCTGGGCCTTATAAAAACCGCTTGCCGGGAATGGGAGGGCGTTTTTGTACGCGCTGTGGACTTTTCCGGAAGTTTGTCTCCAGAAGTTGCTGCCCAAAAGCTCCTTGAAGAAATACACGATTCCGATTGCCGCATACTTGAAAGCGCTTACAACGAAAAGGGCCGTTTCTCCATAAGTGAAGCAGAATTTGAGCTGGGCGCAGCCCAAAAATTGCCGGAGCAGGGTGTTTATCTTGTTTCAGGCGGGGGCAGGGGAGTAACCGCCCGGTGCATATCAGCCCTTTGCCAAAATGCAAGCGGAACCTACATGCTTTTGGGCCGCAGCGCCTTTGACCCGCATGAGCCGCAATGGGCCAAAGGCGCAGATGAAGAAAAAGCCCTTAAAGAGCGCGCCATGAAGCACCTTGAGCAAAGCGGCGAAAAGCCTTCTCCCCAAAAGGTGCTGGCCCTTGTGAATTGCGTAATGGCAAGCAGGGAGATTTCCAGCACCATAAAGGCAATCAACGCTTCAGGCAGCAAAGCTGTTTTTGTTCAGGCGGATGTGACCGATGGGCAAGCCTTGAAGCAGGCCCTTGCTCCGCACCTTGCCCAGCATGGGCCGGTTACAGGCATAATCCACGGGGCAGGAGTTCTGGCTGACAGAGCACTCACCGAAAAAACCTGGCAGGAGTGGGAGCGCGTCCTGGCCGCCAAGGTTAACGGGCTTAAAAACCTGTTGTCCGTGGTTGACCCGGAAAAACTTTCCTGTCTGGCGCTCTTTTCTTCGGCTGCGGGTTTTTACGGAAACCCCGGCCAGGCCGACTACGCTGCTGCAAACGAAATCCTCAACAAGGCAGCCCATTGCTTTGCGCGGCTGCACCCTAAATGCAGGGTGGTAAGCTTTAACTGGGGGCCAATTGACGGAGGCATGGTAACGCCGCAACTCAAAAAGCTCTTTATAAATCGCGGCGTGCAGGTGCTTCCAACAGATGAGGCAACCCGGATTTTTGTGCAGGCCCTCTGCTCCCCGGATGCGGATTCTGTCCAGATTCTGGCTGGCGGGGCAATGGAAATTCCGGCTAAACCTGCTGGCGAGCCAATGAGCTTTTCCATGACAAGGCGTCTTTCCCTGGCTCAAAACCCCTTCCTGCCGGATCACAGCATAGGCGGCAACCCTGTTCTGCCCACCGTGTGCGTGATTTCATGGATGGCCGATGCGGCAAGTCAGTTCTGTCCCGGCTATCGCTTTGCCGCCTGCACGGACTATGTGATGTACAAGGGCGTTGTTTTTGATAAGACCCTTGCAGATGCCTACCTCGTTGCCGTGCAGGAAACCAAAAGGCTTGATGATGGCAGCCTTGAGTTTGAAGTTCTGGTGGAGAGCAAAAACGGCGGGCCTGCCCGCACCCGCCACTACGGAGCAAGGATATTGCTCTCGCCAAAGGCGGATGTCTCTTTGCCTGTTTATGCCGATGCAGACCTTACCCGCAACCAGGCTGTTGCAGGAGCCGGCCTTTACAAAGACGGAACCCTTTTCCACGGGCCGAACTTCCAGGCTGTGGAGGAGGTGTTGAACATCTCCAGAAAAAAACTCACCTTAAAATGCAGGTCGCCCCAAATAGGCCTTGCCCAGCAGGGGCAGTTTCCGGCAATCGCCTTCAACCCCTATGCTGCGGATGTTCATTTTCAGAGTATGCTTATATGGGTGAGGCATTTTTACGGTTGCGCCAGCCTTCCCACCAGCGCCCAAAAAGTGGAGCATTATATGGATGCTCCTTTTGGAAAGCCTTTTTTCATTTCGCTGGATGTGGCAGAAAACGGCTCGGCCCGCATGAGGGCGGATGTGACAGCCCATGATGAGGCTGGCCGCATTTACACGCGCATTGTCGGCGGAGAGGTGACCATAAGCAAAAGGCTAAATGATCTTTTTGCCAAAGCCGGATAAGGTTTAAAAGAATCCGCTTATAAAAATGAAAGGTTTTTTCTTGGCCAGACAAGCTGTTGCCATTGTTGGAATGTCATGCCTTTTTCCGGGGGCAAGCACCCCCAAGGCCTATTGGGAGAGGCTTATCAAAGCAGAAGACTGCCGCTCCCGGGCCGATGAAAAAAAAATGGGCCTTGATCCAGCGGCTTATTTTGACCCCAAAAAAGGTGTTACAGACCGCTTTTATTTTATGGATGGAGGGTATGTCAGGAATTTCTCTGCCCGCTCCAGCCTGGCAGAATTTCCCCAAGAGCAGTTGGAGGGCATGGATGACAGCTTTCTGTGGCCCCTTTTTGTGGGCCGCGAAGCTGTAAAAGACAGCCAAAGCGCCCTTGCCAAAACAGATAAAACCAGAGTGGGCCTTGTTCTTGCTGATCTCAACTTTCCCACAAAGCTCTCCAACCGCCTTTTTGTGCCGCTATATTTGCGGGCAGTGCATCAGGCCATCCAAGGCCGCCTGATACAGCAAAAACCTTTGCCTCTGCCGGACAACACACCTGCTTTTCATCCGCCGGGCAGCAATGCTTTTTGGGTTGCAGAAAAGCTTGGCCTTTGCGGCCCTGCTCTGTGCCTTGATGCAGCCTGCGCCTCGTCCCTTTATGCGGTAAAAGTGGCGGCGGATTATCTTTATTCAGGCCGTGCGGATGCCATGCTGGCAGGGGCGGTTTCTGCGGCAGACCCCTTTTTTGTGACAATGGGCTTTTCCATTTTCCAGGCCTATCCCCAAAATGGCAAAAGCTGCCCTCTGGACAAGAATTCAGGCGGCCTGGCAGCAGGGGAAGGCGCGGGAATGTTTGTGCTAAAGCGCCTGGAAGATGCTATTTCCCAGGGTGATAATATCCACGCAGTAATTGCAGGGGTAGGACTTTCCAATGACGGGCGGGGGGCTTCCGTGCTTTCGCCAAATCCAAAAGGGCAAAAGCTGGCCTTTGAGCGGGCATGGGAGGCAGCGGGCTTAAACCCTGCCCAGCTTGGCTTTGTGGAATGCCATGCTACTGGCACACCCCGTGGAGACAAGGTGGAAGTTGATTCTATTGATGCCTTTTTCGGCGCAAAGGGGGCAGACCCACTTGCCGGTTCCGTCAAATCCAACCTGGGGCATCTGCTCACAAGTGCTGGCATGGCAGGAATGATAAAGACCGTCTTGAGCATCCAAAACCGCCAAATCCCGCCAACAATCAACCTTACAGATCCTCTTGAATCAAAGAGCAAAGTTGTGAGTCGCTCAAGCCTGCCTTCCACCACTGTGGACTGGCCGGGCTTTGACGAAAAACCCCTTGCTGCGGTCAATGCCTTTGGCTTTGGCGGCACGGATGCCCATGCAATAATTGCCCCTGTTAATCACCCTGCACTTGCCCAAACCGACCAAAAGGCAAAAGAACCTGTAAAGCTGGCCATAACAGGCGCAGATTGCCTTTTTGGGCCTTTTGGCAATCTTAACGAATTTTTTGGGGCTGTTTTCCGGGGGGAGCAGGGTTTTTGCCAGGCGCCCAAAAACCGCTGGTACGGCATGGAAAAGGATAAGGCCCTTTTGGAGCATTTCGGTTTTGAGGACGGCAAGCCCCCCCTGTGTGCCTTTGTTGAAAGCCTTGAGGCCGACTTTGCCAGGTTCAAAATTCCGCCGGGCGAAAATGACAGGCTTATCCCCCAGCAGCTTGCACTGATGAAGGTCGCAGACAGGGCGCTTTTTCAGGCTGATGTTGCCCCATCAAGCAACACGGCAGTTATTGTTGCAATGGGGGCGGATCTTTCCCTTCATCGCTTCCGGGGCCGGGTGAGCTTGGAAACGGAGTTGATCAACTTAAAAGAAAGCTTTGGCAATCAGGGTCAACAGGTTCTTGAGGCTGCCAAAAACGCTGTGAGCAACCCGGCAAGCGCCACCCGCTACACAAGCTTTATCGGCAACATAATGGCCTGCCGCATGGCAGCCCTGTGGGATTTTTCCGGCCCTGCCTTCACGGTTAGTGCAGGAAGCCTTTCTGCATTCCGCGCCCTTGAGCTTGCGTGGATGCTGCTGGAAAACGAGGAGGTTTCCGCTGTTGTGCTGGGCGCTGTGGATCTCTGCGCGGGGCCGGAATACCTCCTTTACCAGAACCGCCTTG
>JASEHB010000212.1 GCA_030018745.1 Desulfatibacillaceae bacterium
AATTTCGGTCATGTACCAACTGTACACTCCCTCATTCCTCGCTTGTGCGCCTTGCCCAAAGCGCCCTGGAACCGCCCTGTTCTTTTGTGATTGAAAAGAAAAAAACTTTCCCCCGGACCCGCACTGTACGCCAAGCGTAGGTTGGGTGGTTCCGCGCGAAGCGCGGGTTCACCCAACAATTCGGCTGCTCTATCCCAACAAAACCAGGAGCCGGATGGCAATGGCGTTGAGGCAAAAAAGGAAAACGGATTGTTGTTGGGCCACGCTAAAGCTAGCCCAACCTACGAATCTACGCTTGCCTTTGGCTGCTCTATCCCAACCTACGGATCTCTGGTGGTTGAAAAAGCCTCTCCCCCTGTTTTTATTGGATTTTTGCCCTACATCTTGAACTTTTCACCCAGGTATATGCGGCGGGCCACCTGGCTTGCGGCAATGTGCTCCGGCGGGCCGGACTCGATGACACGGCCTTCATTTAATATATAGGCCATGTCGCACACGGTGAGGGTTTCGCGCACATTGTGGTCTGAAATGAGGATGCCGATGTTGCGCCCTGCAAGGCTGCGGATTATTTTCTGGATGTCTGCAACTGCAATGGGGTCAATTCCGGCAAATGGCTCGTCAAGGAGCATGAAAAGAGGATCTGTTGCAAGCGCGCGGGCTATTTCAAGCCTTCTGCGCTCCCCGCCTGAAAGCACAAGGGCCTTGCGGTCTGCAAGCTTTGCAATTCCAAGCTCTGCCATAAGCTCATCTGCCCTGTCAATGCGCTCGCCGGGGCTTTTTTTGCCTATTTCCAGAATGGCAAGAATATTATCGCGCACCGAGAGCTTGCGGAAAACCGAGCTTTCCTGGGGCAGGTAGCCCACACCTTTTTGGGCGCGCAGGTGCATGGGGTCTTTTGTTAAGTCCCGGCCATCAAGAAGCACGCTGCCGCTGTCTGCCTTTATCATGCCAACAGCCATGTAAAAGGTGGTTGTCTTGCCCGCGCCGTTGGGGCCAAGCAGGCCCACAACCGTGCCGGACTCCACACAAAGGTCAACACCCTCCACCACGGGCTTGTTGTCGTATCGCTTGTAAAGGCCCTCAAGGCTTAAAATTGCCATTTTGCAAAAAATCTTTCAGCAGGCTTTTGCTGGGGGGAGAATTTTTAAGGGCTGCCCGGAAAAAAATCCACCCTCACCGGCCCGCCGTCCACCTTTGTGATCCCTGTTGGGGTGTCAACCGTGATTTTTTTGCCTGTGACCGTGTTTTCGCCTCTTTTTAAGGTGACTTTTTCGCCTGTGAGCACAAGCTGCTGCTTGTCTGCATCGTAGCTGGCCCTGTCTGCCCAGGCCGTGTAATCGGGCGTTTGAATGATGACACTGCCATTTGCTTTGACCGTTTTAAGGTTGCCCAAGGGCGAGCGCTCGTCAGGGCCTGTTTGGGCATCAAAATAAAGGGCAAGCTCATCGGCCTTCAAGGTTGTTTCCTCCTGAACAGCAACCACATTGCCGGAAAAAAGCGCAGAGTTTTCCCTGTGCATAAGCACAAGGGAATCCGAGTTTATGTTCAGCGGGGCATCTGAAAAGGCAAAGCCTGAAGGCTGGCCCTGCGCCATTGCGCCATTGAACATGGGGGCAAGAAAAAGGGCGGCTGCCAGCAGCAATATTTTAGGAATCCGGGCGCAGGTCAAAGAACTGTCCTTTCACATTGCCTGTAACCGTTACAATGCTCCTGTCCAGGTCGTAGGACAAGCTTTCGCCTGTAATGTGCAGGCGCGGGCCGCTCATGTCAACCGGGGCAGGGGCAACAATCAGCCGGGAATCATTGTCGTAATCCATCTGTTGCGATTTTAAGGCATAGTCCTTGTCGGAGAGAATGACCTCATCTTCAAGGGAAACGCCCTGACTTTTTGTGTTTATTGCCCCCTTTTGGGCGTTAATGAAAATTTCCTGGCCGTCTTTTGCAAAAAAGGTTGCGTTCACACCTGTAAGAAAAGCCTTTTCCTGCTCCATGGAAAAGGATGCCCCGCCTGCTGTGAGGCTCCATTGGAGAACCCCGTCTTTTAAGGCGCTGTGGCTCACGCCTCCCATGACCACATCCATGAAGTCCTCGCCGGGAGGGGGCGGCTCCAGAAGGCCTGGCTGGCCGCCCGGCTTTAAAAAGATGATGCCAAAGGCCACAAGGGCGGCTGCAACAACAGCAAGAAAAAGCTTATTTGCCGGTACGATAGCCATTTATGATTTTTTCCCATAGGCCGTGGGCAGCAAGGATTGCCTCGCAGACCTCGCGCACAGCCCCGGACCCGCCGGGGGCAGCGGTTGCAAAGGAAGCTGCGGCCAGCACCTGCGGGTGGGCGTCTGCAACTGCAATGGGCAGCCCCACAAGGCCCATCAGGGGCAAATCCGGCAGGTCATCGCCCACAAAGGCCATGTTTTGCGGCTGGCAGCCAAGGGCCTGAACAAGGTCCGGCAGAACAGCAGCCTTGTTGGAAACATTGTCCCACACATGGCGAATCTGCAAGTTCTTCATGCGGGCCGCCAAAGCAGGCCCCATTCTGCCAGTTACCACGCCAACGGCAAAGCCGTTTTGCAGCAGAAGCCTCAAGCCAAGGCCGTCTCTCACGGAAAAGATTTTGGTTTCCCGGCCAGCCCCATCATAGACTATTTCGCCCTTGGTGAGAACTCCGTCCACATCAAGCACCAGGGCCTTTACCTGGGCAAACTTTGCTGCATCCGGGTTTTTGGAGGAAAAGAGCGGCATTTTTTTCAAGCCTCCTTCACAGCAGAGCGGATTGCTGCCAGCACCTTCAAGATTTCCGGCACGGCCTTTAACGCAAGGGAGTTAGGCCCGTCGCAGAGGGCTTTGTCCGGATCAGGGTGAACCTCGAAAAAAATTGCATCCACGCCTGCGGCCACGGCAGCCCTTGCCAGCACCGGGGCCTGACGCCGGTCGCCGCCGGAGCACCCGCCCTTGCCGCCGGGCATTTGCACGCTGTGGGTGGCGTCAAACACAACCGGGCAGCCTAAATTCCTCATTATTTCAAGGCCCCTAAAATCCACCACAAGGTTGTTGTAGCCAAGCATGGTTCCCCGCTCGGTGAGCAGAATCTGCTCGTTTTTGGCCTGGCGCACCTTGTTCACAGCGTGCTCCATGTCCCAGGGGGCCAAAAACTGGCCTTTTTTTATGTTCACCGGCTTTTTTGTCTGTGCTGCTGCAACCAAAAGATCTGTCTGGCGGCACAAAAAGGCCGGTATCTGGATTATGTCCAGAACCTTTGCTGCGGCATGGGCCTGCTCCGGGCTGTGGATGTCCGAAATAACAGGGACCTTTATCTGCTCTTTAACCTTTGCAAGAATTTCAAGGCCCTCTTCCAGGCCAGGCCCCCGAAAGGAGGCAAGGGATGTGCGGTTTGCCTTGTCAAAACTTGCCTTGAAGCAGTAGCCCATGTTGCAGTCCGCTGCTGCCTGCTTTAGGGCGGAAGCTATTTCCAGGCATATTTCAAGGCTCTCAATCACGCATGGCCCGCCGATGAAAAGAAGGGGCGCCCCCCTGCCCACCTGCGCGCTACCTATTGAAAATGATTCCATTTTGGCTTCCCTTAAAATTTGCGCCGCAGAAAAAAGGCGAATCTTTCCTTAAACCCATTTTTTCATACAGGTTTTTTGGATGTTTAACGCGGCTTTGGCTTTTGTGTCAACCAATTGCCAAAAAGGCGATTTGCGCCCTGGGGGGAAACCAGCCTGTCCTGTTGCCCGATACTCCTTGACACTGACCCATGCCCTTCTATAAAGTATGAAGTACAACTTCACACTTTATCCGCATAACCCCAGGGAGACGCCATGCCTTCAGAGGCCAAGCAGATGCTCAAAATCGGCGAGCTTGCAAAGGAGTCGGGCTTTCCTGTTTCCACCATCCGCCACTACATAAACGAGGGCCTTTTGGGCGCTCCCCGCAAAAAGAGCAAGAACATGGCCTACTATGGCCGCGAGTCCATTTCCCGCATCGGCCTTATCAAGCGCCTTCAGGACGAGCTTTTTCTGCCCCTGCGCCTTATCAAGAAAATACTCAAGTCCTCATCCCAAAGTTTTTCTGTTGAGGAAATGGATTTGATAATCGAGGTGAGGCGGCGTCTTGAGGAGGAGGATTTCGCCCTTTTGCCCAAGGCTGCGCGCATCCCGCGGGAAAAAGTCCTGCAAAGCCTGTTTATTACGGAGCAGGAGCTGTTGGCAATGGAGGACATGGAGATTGTTTCCGGCGAGAGAAAAAACGGCAAAACCCTCTACAACGAGCTGGAATACAGCGTGATAAAGGCCTATGCAGATGCCAGGAGTGTCGGATTTACAACGGAGCTTGGCTTTGGGGTGGAGGATCTGCTCATCTACATACAGGCCATAAAGGACCTTGTGGAGCTTGAATCGCGGGTATTCATTGCAAGAATGCAGCGCAACCCCTCGGCAGAAAAAATTGCAGACCTCATCCGCCAGGGCCTTCCGGCAGTGGACAGGGTCATTTCCTCTTTGCACCACAAGTTTATGATGGACATTCTTGAAGACATGGAAGCAGGGGCCAAAAAGGGCTGATAAAAAGCGTTCCTCCAGCTTTATGTAAGCTGCTAACGCCATAAGCCAGCAGGCGGCGTCAGGTTCTCTGGGGCATTAGGGGCTGTTCAACGCCCTTTCATACTTCCTTGATTTGCTGGACAGCGGGGGAAGGCTGCCGGGTGTAAATGGGGATTGCCGGAAAGCTTCCGGCAAGCACCCGGCAGCCAAATTTTTTCCTGCCTGTTACCCACCTTAAAGGAGGCGCCCATGATTCCCCACTATGATGTGGTGGTGGTAGGCGGCGGTCCCAATGGAATGGGGATTGCCTGCTATCTGGCCAAATGCGGGCTTACGGTCTGTCTGTGCGAGGAAAGGCTTGAGCTTGGCGGAGGCGTTGAAAACGCCGAGCCATTGCCGGGTTTTCGCATTGACCCCCACGCAACCTACTTTTACGGGGCCGCAGGCCCGCCGGTTGAGCAGCTTGAGCTTGCCAAATTCGGCTTTCGTCTCAACTACTACCGGGATTTGTTGGGGGGCATAACTTCAGACGGGCAGGCCATAAACCTTTCCATGTACGACCCGGAGCGCTCTGCAAAG
>JASEHB010000213.1 GCA_030018745.1 Desulfatibacillaceae bacterium
CAGGATTCCAAGGCAATCCATTTGCTTACCGCCTCATTTAAAAGCGCCCGAAAGCGAGGGGTTCCGCCCGCGCCCTTGCGCCCGAAAACAAAGTTTATCTCCCCCAGAAGAGGGGTCTGCCCTTCAAACAGAATGTCAATTGCCGCAAGGTTTATTCGGGTTCTGCTGCAAAGGAGCCTGGCAAGCCCAATGCCTTTTTCCGTGAGTTTTGGCTCCATGCCGTATTCAATGCGCGCGCCCCGGCAAACATTGTTGCGGAATTCTTCGGGCCTTTCCTGAACCCGCCAGTAGGGAAACATTTTTGAGCCTATTACAACCACGCGCAAATCCCGGCCCCTTGTATTCACCCAGGCCTGGGCAACAAAGGGGGTTTGGTTGCCGAAACGCTTCTCAAGGGCGGCAAGGGCGCTTTTAAGCTCGTTTTTGTCGCGGGCTGCAAAAACGCCGTTGCCTCCTCCTCCTGCCCCGGCCTTGAGCACGCAGGGCAGGTTCAGGCCATGGGCAAATTCGTCTTTATCTGCAATGCTTTCTGTGCCGGGAAAAATTTCCGTTTTGGGATGGGGCAGGTTAAAATCTGCAAAAAGCCTGGCCTGGCCCGGCTTGTCATCCATGCCAAAGCGAAAGCCATATTCAGGGAAAACCCTGGCGCAATGCCTTTTGCAGGCAGCATATATTGAGCTGCTCACGCTCTGGGGAACAATTACAGCGCCTGCGCGGGAGAGCTTTTCGATGAGCCGCCCATCAGGCAAAGCGCCCGGCGTGAGCGTATGGCGCTCATGACCGGGCACAAATGGATGAAGGCTCAAAACCGGCTTCATCGGCTTGCCAGCAAAACCCCTTCCATGAAGGGGTCCAGATTTCCGTCAAGAACCGACTGCACATTGCCTATTTCCATGTTTATGCGGTGATCCTTGACCATCTGGTAGGGCTGGAGAACATAGGATCGGATCTGGCTGCCCCAGCCTATTTCATCTTTTGATTCGTAGAGGTCCTGTATATGCTTCTGCTGCTTTTCCTGCTCCTTCTGGTAAAGGCGGGCCTTTAGAACCTTCATGGCCATTTCTCGGTTTCTGTGCTGGGATTTTTCCTGCTGGCAGGAAACCACTATGTTTGTGGGAAGATGCGTAAGGCGCACGGCGGAGCTGGTCTTGTTCACATGCTGGCCGCCTGCGCCGGAGGCCCGGAAGGTATCCACCCGCAAATCCTTGTCAAGAATTTCAATGGCGATTTCCTGGTCCACCTGGGGATAAACCGAAACCGATGCAAAGGATGTGTGCCGCTTGCCGCTGGCATTGAAGGGGGAAATTCTCACAAGCCTGTGAACCCCCTCTTCAAGTTTAAGATACCCGTAGGCATAAGGCCCGTCCACGGAAAAGGTTACGCTTTTTATGCCTGCCTCATCCCCCTGGGCCAGATCAATTATCTCGGACTTGAAGTTTTTTTGCTCCACCCAGCGCAGATACATGCGCATCAGAATTTCCGCCCAGTCCTGGGCGTCCGTGCCGCCTGCGCCGGCATTTATGGAAACAATGGCGTTGCGGTGGTCGTCCGGGCCGGAAAGAAGCTGATCCAGCGAGAGCTTTTGAATGTCGCGCTCGATTTTTGCAAGGGCTGCCAGGGCCTCGGTCTGGGTGGCCTCATCCTGCTCCTCATGGGCCATCTCAAAAAGAACGCCCGCATCCTCAAGCTGCGCGTAAAGGGATTTTATTCCGGCAAGCTCGTCATTTATCTGGGTGCGCTCTTTGAGAAGAACGGCTGCCTTGTCCGGCTCATCCCAAAAATTGTCTCTGCCCATGGTTTCTTCAATAACCGCAAGCCTCTTTTCCTTTGCGGGAATGTCAAAGATACTCCTTGATCTGGGCGAGTTTTTCCTTCAGGTCTTCCATCTGCTGCTCTATATGCTCGGACATGGCTTCCTCCCTTGCTTGCAAAAGGCATCTTTAAAATTGTTTCAAACCCAAAAAAATCATCGGGCAGTTTCCGGTCAACATACTATCATGCTTTGGCGCGCTTTTTAAGCCCGTATATGATAAGCGCAAGGCCCAATATGGAAAGAAGCTGGGCAAACCAGTCTCCAAAGCGCACATAAACTGTCTTGCCTTCCAAAAGGGGCAGGCTCTGGGTGAAAACGCCCTCCACAAAAAGCCCTGAAGTTTCAACAATGGCTCCATCCGGCATAACAAAGCCGCTTATGCCCGTGTTTGCTGCGCGGGCCAGGGCCTTTTTTGTTTCAACGCTGCGCAGGGCAACCATTGAAAAATGCTGGTAAGGGGCGGATGAAAGCCCGAACCAGGCATCATTTGTAACGGTTACAAGCAGATTCGCCCCGTTTTTTGCCATAGCCCGCGAAAGGGAGGGAAAAATCACCTCATAGCAGATGAGGACACCCAGCCTGACATTGTCAAAGGCCAAGGTCTTGCCCGGCCTGCCAGGGGAATAATCCCCCACCTGATGGGTGAGCTTGCCGATGAAGGGCATCCATCTTTTAAGAGGCACATACTCGCCCCAGGGCACAAGGTGCACTTTGTCGTAATGGCCTGCCAACCGGCCATCGGGCATAATCAGAAAAACCCGGTTGTAAAAGGCCCGGCCTGTTTTGTAAGGCTCCACAGCCGGGCTTCCCACCAGAAAAGGCACCCTGCTTTGCATAATGCCATCAATAACAATTGCAGTAAGCTCAAGCTCCCGCAAAAAGTAGAAGGGCAGGGCGGTTTCCGGCCATATCACAAATTGGGCGCCCTGCTCTGCGGCTTCTTGTGAAAGGGCAAGGTACTTTTCCGCAGTGGCCCCGGCAAAGGAGGGATCCCACTTGAACTGCTGCTCCACATTGCCCTGAACAACAGATACGGCAATTTTTGGGGCCTTTTCCATTTCTGCGCGCACCTGCTCAAGCCGTTTAATGCCATAACCCTGAAAAATGGCTACGCAAATAATCGCCGCCGCCGTTCCCGCAGCCGCAGTTTTAAGGCTTGGGTGGCTTTTGCCCCAGTTAATTTTAAGCAGTGCGGCAACAAGCAGAAAAATTGCACAATTGCACAGAACAATAAGGGCGGAAATTCCGAAAACGCCTGTTATGTCCGCAGCCTGAATCAAGGCAAGGCGCTCAAACTGGCTTGCCCCCAAATTTGCCCAGGGAAAGCCGGTGAAAAGGTGCATCCGCAGGTATTCCAGGCCTGTCCACAGGGCAGGGGCAGCCACAAGAATCATCACCGGAGCTGGCGCGCTCAAGCGCAACAGGGCTGCAAAGCCCCCTATGTAGCAGGCCATAACAAGGCACAAAAGCAGCATTACCGGGTAGGATAGCACAACAGGAAGGCCCCCGTAGGTGCTCATCACAAACTCTATCCAGTAAAGCAGGGTAACAAAATGGCACAAGCCCGCAGTGAACCCCAGCCAGAAGGCTCTTTTAAGCCCGGCTTTGCTTATGGCCCACAAAAGGGGCGCAATGGCAAACCAGGCCAAAAAATCCAGGCCCGTGCGGGGAAAGGCCCCTGTAAGGACAAAGCCGGAGGCTGCGGCGGCCAGATATGGCAAAAAGCTTTTTTTCATGGCATTGTGTCAATTGTGCAAAAAGTTTATTGAGCAATCAAAACTATTTGGGCATTTTGACATCCCAGGCAGCAACTTACAAGAAGATTTAAGGCCTTATGGAGGACACATGGAAGATTTGGAAAAATACCTTTTGCCCACAGAGATTATAAAAAGCGATTCAAAGGTGCTGATTGACTTTGCAGAGCAGGCCGCAGGCAATGCTTCAGCACCCGCCCAAATCGCCTCGCGCCTTTTTTTGGCTGTGCGCGATAAAATAATTTATGACCCTTATTCGCCTTTTTACTACAACAGCTTTTACACGCCGGATTTTGTGTTGCAAAGGGGCCGTGGCTACTGCGTGCAGAAGGCGGCCCTTTTGTGCGCTGCCTGCCGGGCAAAAAATATTCCTGCCAGGCTCAAATTTGCAGATTTAAAAAACCGCAGCGCATCTGATGAAATGAAGGAAATGCTGGGCTGCGATATTTTTGCCTGGCACGGCTTTACGCAGATATATCTTAACGGCCAGTGGCTTTCGGCCACACCATCCTTTCATGCAGATCTCTGCCTTCGCCAGAACATTAGCCCCCTTGAATTTGACGGAACCGCCAACGCCGTGTTTCCGGAAAAAGACCTCTCCGGCAAGCCCTACGCCAGTTATCTGACTTACCACGGCAGCTTTTGGGACTTGCCCCTTGAACAAATAATGGAAGGCTGGAAAAAAACCTACGGCAGCCAAAGGGTGGAGCTGTGGCGCAAGGCCCTTGAAGCACAATTCCCGGCCATTGGGCCAAATGAGGACGGTTTGACGGACACGCAAAAAGGTTGACGCACCGGGCAGCACGGAAAAGGCAATTTTTAAACACGAAAAACACGAACCACACGAAAAGGGTATAAACAAAAACCCCGTGGCCGGAGAAGCAAGGTAGGTTGGGTGGTTCTTGCGCAACGCGCAAGGTTCACCCAACGGCTTTTATTGTCTGCGCCCTGCATGGATTCAAAGCAAAACGGCATCAAGGCAAGGTAGGTTGGGCTAGTAAATCCGGCCTGTAACGATTCCGAAAGACATCTGGCCTTGTTCCGGATTTGCGTAGCCCAACAAAACCACGCACAGGGCTGCACGGAAAACGGCTATTTTTGAACCACGAAAAGCACGAAACACACGAAAAGGGTATAAACAAAAACCCCGTGGCCGGAAGGCAAAATGGCCCGTCATGCCCGCGCAGGCTTTGAAACCTGGAATCCACAGCTCGTCATACCCGCGAAAGCGGTCATGCACAAAACCCAAGTGGCCGTCATTCCCGCGCAGGCTTTGAATCCAGAATAAAAATGGGCCGTTGTCCTTATTGAAAAAAACCTTTGCCTTCGACAAGGCCCTGCATGGATTCCGGCAAAAGGGCATCAAGGGTTTTGACAGCGTCATGAGGCCGGAATGACGACTTTTAGCAAGGTAGGTTGGGTGGTTCTTGCGCAACGCGCAAGGTTCACCCAACGGTTTGCTTTAGCCGCGCCCTGCATGGATTCAAAGCAAAACGGCATCAAAGCAAGGTAGGTTGGGCTAGTAAATCCGGCCTGTAACGATTC
>JASEHB010000214.1 GCA_030018745.1 Desulfatibacillaceae bacterium
GGAGGCAGGAAAGCTTTGACCTTTTTCCGGATTTGCGTAGCCCAACAAAACCAGGCACAAGACGGCAAGGCAAAATAGAAAACGGCCCTTTTGTTGGGCTTTTGCTTGCGATAGCCCAACCTGCAAATCTTTCAGCCAATGATTAAGCAAATCATAAACCAAATACAAAAACAATGCCAGGGTTGGATTGCACCTTTACATACAAGGCTTCGGGGATGGAAGTTTATGCTTTTTGTGGGGTGAAGCTGCTTCCGGTTTTTTGGCTTCTTTAAAGGCAATCAGGGAGGAAACTCTTTTGCTTTAAAAAAGTTTCCTCCCTGCATCATTTTACTGCGGGTTTTCTGCTGTCAAAGCAATCAGGCTTTTTCTCTGCCTGCGTATTCTGCGTACATCATTGCAAGGGTGCGATACACAAGGTGCGCCAGCTTGCTGAAGGGCAGGTATGCAAAGAGCATCCACACAGATACCAGATGCGCAAAGTAAACCGCATAGGTTGTGGATGAGCCTGCCAGACGGGTCATCTGCGCGCCAAGGCCCGTAACTGCAAGGGCGAAGACCAGGCCGATCAAGAACCAGTCCTGATAGCTGCTTGTGGCCACCTTGGGGTTGTTGCCCAGGCGGTCCTTCATCATCACCAGCGACCCCACAAGAAGGGCGATGCCGGAAATGTTGGCAAGCCACTTCACCGGGTTCCACTGGGAATAAGGCCCGTGCCAGGCGCCCTCTACGCCCGTGAAGAGCATGGAGCCATAAAGCGTCACAAAGAATATGTTTGTGACGACAAAAAGGCCGATGAAGCCGAAAAACACCATCATGTGGCTTGTGGACCGGGCCTTGTTTTCACCGCACTCGTTGAACTTGTCGTGCCGCAGGATTTTTACGATGACCGTGGGGAAGGCCTTGAGAACGCCCACCCAGGAAAAATCCGTGACAGTGACCTTGCCTTCACGCAGGCTTGTGGCGTGCATGTCGGCCATGAGGTTTTTCACGCCCAGGGCAAAAACCACCACCGCAAAAATGGCTGTTGGCACAAAGATTATGTCCACCAGCCATGAGTTGAAGAACGAGCCGTGGGTCATTGCGCCGTGAACAAGCTCCGGCGAGAAGTTAAGAAGCTTGGTCTGGGAGATGGGTACTTCCGAGCTGAAAACAAGGTTAAGAATGGGGCCGATTATCTTCATCACGATTGGCCCGATTATAAAGCCCATGAGAAGGAAGATGACCACAGGCAGCGCAATGATGAGAGGAAGCTGCTTGGGGTCGTTTACAGCCTTTGCCAGGATTGACGGCTTTGCGTATTTTTCGATGGCGTACTTGCGGATTGCGGCCAGCACATCACCGGGCTTGGCCCCGCGCGGGCATCTGGCGGAGCAGTCTCCGCAGTTGTGGCACAGCCACACATCAACATCTGCGGTAAGCCTGTCGGAAAGGCCCCAGGAAGCGGCTATCATTTCCTTGCGCGGAAAGGGCTTGTTGTCCGGGCTGATGGGACAGGCCACCGAGCAGGTAGCGCACTGGTAGCACTTCTTGAGCGTGTCCCCTCCCCGGGCGTTAAGCTCCTTTATGAACTGAACATCCGGTTCGAGCATATGAGTGCTCATTGTTATTTCCTCCTGCTTGGGCGGGATACGGCGCAGTCCCTTTTAAGAAAGCTGCGCCGAACCCGCAATTTGTCTTGACCGCCAAAAAGCAAGGTCAAGGTTAGAATCCCTTGAATGGGTTGGGGCCCATTGCCTCGACTTCTTCAACAAAGGTGTTGATAAGCTCCGGCACCTTGTAGAATTCGTCAATGGCAATTTCCTTCTGGGCAACCCTTTCAGGCTCCAAAGCCAGGCTGGCAAGGGCCTCGCCGATCTTCTTCATGCGGATGCTGGCAAGCTCGCTGCCCTTTACAAAGTGGCACTGGTAATCATCACCGTGCTTGCAGCCAAGAAGAAGAGCGCCGTCCATGCCCTGGGAAAGGGCGTCCTTTATCCAGATGACATTCACAGAGCCAAGGCAGCGCACAGGCACAAAGCGCACCTGATGGTTGTACTTGAGCCTGTTCATGCCTGCCATGTCCAGTGCGGGCATTGCGTCATTTTCGCAGCACAGAACAAGGATTCGCAGCGGCGGCTCATCATAGTCGTCCTCGCTGGGAACGCCTATGCACTTTACCTGGGAGCCGATGGAATCGATGCTGTAATCTGCAAAGCCGATGATGCGCTCCGGGCAGGCGCCCATGCAGGTACCGCAGCGGCGGCACCTTGTGGGGTTGGGCTTGGGCGTGCCTTTTGCGTCATCGTCAATGGCGCCGAAGGGGCATTCCTGGGTGCAGCGTTTGCACTGGGTGCAGCGCTGGAAGAAGAAGTCCGGGAATGTCATGTCCCCGTAGCGGGGATGCACACTCACGCCGCGGTTGACAGACTCAAGGCACTGGATGGCCTTGAGGGCTGCGCCCGAAGCGTCCTCAATGCTGTCAGCCATTGTGAGGGCGCGGCGGATGCCGCCTGCCGCATAGATGCCGGTGCGCTGGGTCTCATACGGGAAGCAGATGAAGTTGCTGTCGCAATACTGGTCGAAAATATTGTTGTCCCGAAAGCCAGGCCCCTGGCGGTAGGCCAGGTTGACCACCGGGTCATCGGCAGTTACAGGAACCATGCCGCAGGCCAGAACCACAAGGTCAGCATCAATGGCCACATCGCCGCCCAAAAGGGTGTCTTTGATCGAAACCCTTGTGGCTGCGCCTTTTTTGGCCACTTCGCTGATTTCGCCCTTGGTGAGGAAGACCTGGGGGTCCTGCTGCACTGCCTCATAGAATTTTTCCGCAAGGCCGGGCGTGCGCATGTGCTGGTAGATGATATAGGCCTGGCCGTCATCATAATCCTGGGTCACATACTTGGCCTGCTTCAAGGCCACAAGGCTTGTGACCGATGAGGCATAGGGGAAGTCTTTGTCGTTGCCCGGAGGGCTTTGCACAAAGACAACCTTTTTGGCCGGCTTGCCGTCAGAGGGCCTTACCAGCTTGCCTGCTGCGGCCATTTCCTCAAAAACCGCATTGGTGATAACATCAGCGTTCTCGCCAAAGCCAAGCTCTGCAAACTCGCCCTCGGCGGGCTTGTAGGGCCGCCACCCTGCTGCCAGGATGACTGCGCCGAACTTCTCGCCATTTGGGTCTATTGTGAGTATGTCTTTTCTGCCTTCATTGTATTTAAGGTAGGCCGCGTGCTGGGCTTCTGCATCAAGCTCCTTGCCGGAGGCATCCACCTTCATTTCTTCGGGCAGGGGGAAGGGCACATCAAACTCAATCTTTTCGCCGGGCTTTTTGAAGGTCACAATAAACTCGCCGGGCTGGCCTGCAATGCGTGCCACCACAGTGCCGGTTTTTACGGCGATTTTGCTGTTGGCCTCAACCTTGGCAATCAGATCGCCTGCAATGGGTTTCTGCAACTGCCCATAGGGGTATTCCATGGGAATCTGGTTGCGAACCTTGGCTGCCCAGCCGCCCAAAGCGAACTGCTTTTCTGCAATGACCACCTCGTAGCCCATTGCAGCAGCATCCAAAGCTGCGCTCATGCCGGTAACGCCGCCGCCGATGACAAGAATTCTGCGGCTGAAGGTTTCCGGCTTGTAGGGTTGCGGCAGGCTTATTTTCTGGCACTTTACCATGCCCATGCGCAGGTAATCTTCGGCCATGAGCTGCACATGGGGAACAGGGCTGTCGCTGCCGTCTTCAAGCTTGTCGCCTTCCGGGTGCACCCAGGCCACCTGCTCGCGCAGGTTCACCCTTTCGGTTATGCAGCCGTCAAAGCGGAAGGTTGTTGAAAAAACGCGGCGGGAGCAGGCCCCGATGACTATTGTGTTGACGCCGTTGTCGGCGATGTCCTTTTTTATGAGGCCGACACCCTCCTCGCTGCAAAGGGCCGGATGCGTATGGCAGTTGGAAAAGCCCCCGCTCTTGGGAACTTCACTGATAAGCTTTTCCACATTGATGGCCTTGCCTATGCCGCAGCCGGTGCAGATGTAAAATCCGAACTTTTTATCCATGGATTTCCTCCTAGCGCAAAGCCAAGGTTTGAATCGCCTTCAGGGCCATGCCGGTCGCGTTCTGATTGGACGAGACCACATCGGCCGGCTTGGCGGCGCAACCGGCGGCGAACTGCCCGCCCTTGACAAAGTCGTTGACCAAGAAGCCCTCCGGCGTGATTTTCAAATCCGCTGCGGGCTTGGCGATAGCCGCTGTGGGCTGCATTCCCGTGGCAAGCACCACCATGTCGAAGGTTTCCCGCAACTTGTTGCCTGCCACCGCATCCTCAACGGTTACGGTAACATTCTTTGTTGCCGGGTCCTCGTCCACTTGGGCCACCTTGCCTTTGACAAAGCGCACATTTTCGTCCTGCTTTATGGCGTCATAGAAACGCTCGTAGCGGTAGCCGGGGGCGCGCAGGTCAATGTAAAAGATGGTCACCTTGGCGTCAGGGTACTGGGCGCGCAGGTAGGTGACATGCTTGAGCGAAGCCATGCAGCAGATGAAGGAGCAGTATTCCAGGTGGTTTTGATCCCTGGACCCTGCGCACTGCACAAAGGCGATGGTTTTGGGCGCGGCCTTGTCCGAGGGGCGCAGGATTTTGCCGTCTGTGGGGCCTTTTTTTGAAGCCATGCGCTCCACCATCATGTTGGTCACAACATTGGAGCAGCGGCCAAAGCCCAGGTTGTCTATCTTTGTTGCATCATAGGGTTCCCAGCCCGTGGCCCAGATGATGGAGCCGACATTAAGCTCCATTGTCTTTTCCGGCATGTCAAAATCCACGGCATTGTAGGCGCAGGCATCGGCAATGCGCTTGGCGTCATCTGTGCCGACCACCTTTTTGCTGATAACAAAGCGCTGGGGGAAGGCCATGTCGTTGGGAAGATATGCAGCCTTGCAGGTATCCATGCCGAAGTTGAATTCGTTTGGAATTTCCATTGTGCAGGCCTTGGCGCACTCTCCGCAGCAGGTGCAGTTTTCATTCACAAAGCGGGGGGCGATTTTTACAGTCGCGCTGTATGCGCCGGGGCCGCCTGTCACCTTGCTCACGCTGGCAAGGGTGAAAACATGGATTCTTGGATTGTCCTTGATGCGGCG
>JASEHB010000215.1 GCA_030018745.1 Desulfatibacillaceae bacterium
AAAGCGTGGAAACAAAAAGCCGCCTGCGGGCCGCTCCCTGTCCGGTGGCCGTGATTGCCCCAAGCTCGGACCCGGCAAGAAAGGTGAAATAGCCGGGCAAAAGAGGGAGAATGCAGGGGGAAAGAAAGGAAAGAAGGCCCGCTGCAAAGGCGGCTGCAAGGCTTACGGTTTGTGCTGATGCAAAGGAATCCATTTACCTGCCGGTTTCTTGCCAAGTCGCGGATAATAAATTGACAGTGATGCCGTAAATTAACCTCCGGCTTTATTTCTTGATTCAAAGCCGTTTCGGGAATGACTGGTTTTATTGCCGCCCAATGCCTTATTTTGTTGGGATAGCTTGCCTTGGGCTAAAGCTAGCCCAACCGGTTTTTGCAGCCTTTTCACCCTCAACCACCAGCACTCCTGGCGCTTCCAGGCGAGGCGGATGCAAGGCGCACGAGTTTTGAAGTGCGGGAGTGTACTCAAAGTACATGACCAAGCTTCAAAACGAAGTGCAACACAGCAGCCGTCCGCCTGGAAGCGCCAGGCGTACAGGGCGGTTCCAGGGGAAGGATAGCAAGGCGCGCAAACGAGCAATGAGGGAGTGTACTTTTAGTACATGACCGAAATTGCGAGCGAAGCGCAACGCAGCTATCGTTTCCCTGGGGCCGCCCCTTCATTAGCGTACAGGGCGGTTCCAGCAAGCCTTGGGCAAGGCTTGCGAGTTGGGCAGGGGTGAAGGTGTACTGTTGGTACATCGAGTCCCCTGCACAACGAGCGTAACGCAGCCCAAGGGTTACTGGGGCCGCCCCCCTATTTCCCTAATTCCATAGAGCGATTACTTGCCGCCCTAATAGCCTCCACAAAAGCCTGTCTTACGCCCCTTGCTTCAAGAACCTCCATTGCGGCCTGGGTTGTCCCGCCGGGGGATGTCACCTGCCTGCGGAGCTGCTCTGGTGTTTTATCGCCCTCGTTAAGAAGTCTGGCCGCCCCTTCCACGGTTGCCAGAACCAGGGTTTTAGCCTTTTCAGGAGAAAGATTTAGGGATAGAGCAGCCTCCATCATCACTTCCGCCAGAAAAAACACATAGGCCGGACCTGAACCCGATACCGCGGTCACGGCATCCATCTCCTTTTCATCAACAATAAGAACCATTCCGCATGGGCGCAACAGGGCTTGAACAAATTCCAGATCATCGTCTTTAGCCAAAGCCCCCCCTGCAATGGCGCTCATTCCCGAACCCACAAGGGCCGGGGTGTTGGGCATGACCCGGACAACCGGCAGATTGGCAACAGCGTCCTCTTTTAGCCCCCTGTGCAAAATCTTTGTTATGGCGGCAATGCTCACCCCTGCTGCAACAGACACCACAAGGCGGCGGCGGCCATCTTCCCGCAGGGCTTTTTCCGCCAGTTCCTCAAGCACCTGGGGCATTACCTGGGGCTTTACCGCCAGAACAATCACATCACACTGGTTGAAAAGCTCTGCATTGTTGGGGGCAGAAGCTATGGCCCATATGTCGCGCACCTGGTCCAGGGCTTCTTTTTGTGCATCAGAGACAAGGATATTTTGAAAGTGCAAAGTCTTTGATTCAACCAGTGCACCCATTATTGCCCGTGCCATGTTGCCTGCCCCTATAAAACCGATTTTTTTGGACCTCAAATCCATAGATGCCTCATCTTGTGCCGTAAATGGAAGAACTTCCCTTCAAGGATGCCGGTAAACGGCAAATATTTCAAACAACTTACAGTGAAATCTCTTTGGGTGTCATTTGTCAATATCCGTAAGTTTTTTAAATGAGCAGACAGCGCTTGTTTCTTTAAGGCGGCCCGGTAAAAACCCCTTTTTACATACGGCCATGAGCAGCAGTTGCCCGCGGCAAGGCAAAAAATGCCTTTAAACGGGCTTTGCCAGGGCTTTTGAATGCACAGCTTTGCTTGACTTGCAAAGACCCGGCGTGTTAGTTTAAGCGCCGTTGCAGCACGGTTTGGACTGTATTTAATTTGGTCTTGCCCACATTGTTTTCTCACAATATTGCAGGTTTTTAACTCTCTGCCGGTGCTTCGCGCCCTAAAACTCGGCAAGAAAGATTTTTTATGTCTGTCCTGTCTCCCATCATGGGCAACCTTTTCCAGGCCATAGGCGTTGTTCTGAACATGGTGCTGACCCTTTTCATGTGGGTCGTCATCATTCGCGCCGTTCTATCCTGGGTAAATCCGGACCCCTATAACCCCCTTGTAAGAATCATAAACCAGATCACAGACCCTGTCCTCTATCGGGTCAGGCGGATTTTTCCCCTGGTCTATGGCGGCTTTGACCTTTCGCCGATTCTTGTAATTCTTGCCATTTACTTTCTCAAGGTTTTTGTGGTGGGAAGTCTTTTTGCCATTGCAGCACACATGAACGCCACCGCAATAATGATGTAACCCTGCGGACCTTTTAGGCAGATCCGCGCTTATTTCATTCAAGGAGCTTTTTTAATGGCCAGGATTGATGCTTTCTTCAAGCTCATGCATGAACAGGGGGCTTCCGACCTCCACTTGGTATCAGGCCAGCAGCCCGCCCTGCGAATCCGTGGAGACATGGAGCGCATAAAATACAAGGTGCTGGAATCTGACGATCTGCGGGCCATGATCTACGAGATAACTCCTGAAGACAAGATCAAGTCGTTTGAAGAAACCGGCGATCTGGACTTTGGCTACGAGCTGCCGGGAGTCGCCCGCTACCGCGCCAACTTTTTCATGCAGAAATACGGCGTTGCAGCGGTTTTCCGTGAAATTCCCCAAAGCATCCAGACCGCCGAGCAACTGGGCCTTCCACCTGTTGTGCCCAAGCTTGCATCACTTCCCCGCGGGCTTATCCTGGTGACAGGGCCTACCGGCTCCGGCAAATCCACCACCCTGGCAGCCATTATTGATGTGGCCAACCGCACCCGTAAGGATCACATCATAACCATTGAAGACCCCATAGAGTTTGTGCACGAAAGCAAGTCCTGCATTGTCAACCACCGGGAAGTTGGCACCCACACCCAATCCTTTTCATCGGCCCTGCGCGGGGCGCTGCGCGAGGACCCGGACATAATACTGGTGGGCGAAATGCGGGACCTGGAAACCATCAACCTGGCAGTGGAGGCCTCGGCAACGGGCCACCTTGTCTTTTCCACCCTGCACACCACCAGTGCAGCCAAAACCGTTGACCGCGTCATTGAAGTCTTTCCTTCCGAGCAGCAGATGCAGATGCGCTCCACACTTGCTGACGGCCTTCGCGCAGTGCTTTCCCAGACCCTTTTCAAGCGCATAGACAAAAAGGGAAGATGTGCGGCCCTGGAAATACTCATTGCAACTCCGGCAGTGCGAAATCTTATCCGCGAGAGCAAGACCTACCAGATTCCTTCATCAGTCCAGACAGGCAAGAAATACGGAATGCAGCTTTTGGATGACGCCATCATGGATCTTGTTCACAAGGGCCGCATTGATGTGGAAGACGCCTATTTGAAGGCCAACGACAAGGCCAAGTTCCGGCCTCTGCTCAAACATCCGCCCGTGGACTTCACCGAGGCTTAAACTTTAAAAAGGCGAGGCCCCAAAAGGAGACATCCATGAGAAAACAGGAAATGGATCACATCCTCACCCGGATGCTGGACAGCTACGATAATGTGAGCGACCTGAATGTAACCACCGGCAAACCCTGCCAGGTGGAATCTTCAGGCGTGCTTTACCCTGTTGAAATGAGCCCCCCCATCAAGGAGCTTACCCCTTTCCAGACCGAGATTTTCGCCTTGAACCTCATTGACAGGGACAGGCGGCTCACCGAAATGCTTTTAAAGGAAGGCTCCTGCGACCTTTCCTATGAGCTTCCCGGCAAGGCCCGCTTTCGTGTCAATGTTTTTTCCCAGCGGGGCAATTACTCGGTTGTTTTAAGAAAGCTGGAAAGCAAAATCCCCACGGTTCAGGAGCTTAATCTGCCAAAAGCCTTCTACAAAATGGCAGACGAAAAAAATGGCATAATCATCGTAACCGGCGCCACAGGCACAGGAAAATCAACATCCCTTGCGGCCCTCTTGAACGAGATAAACGAGTCCCAGTCCGTCCATGTGGTAACCCTTGAAGACCCGGTGGAGTATCAGCACCCCCACAAGAAGGCCACCTTCAACCAGCGGGAGATGGGCCAGGATTTTGACACCTTTGCACGCGGCCTGCGGGCCGCCTTGCGTCAGGCGCCCAAGGTTATTCTCGTGGGCGAAATGAGAGACAGGGAAACCGTTGAAATCGCCCTTTCCGCTGCGGAAACCGGCCATTTGGTCATGAGCACCATGCACACGGTTGATGCAGGCCAGACCGTCAACCGCGTTCTTGGCATGTTCAACACCGAGGAGGAAAAGCAGATTCGCATCCGCATGGCAGACACCATCCGCTGGGTAGTGTGCCAGCGGCTTCTGCCCAAAGTGGGAGGAGGCCGGGTTGCAGCCTTTGAGATAATGGCCAGCAACATACGGGTGCGAGACACCATGCTCCACGGAGAATCCGAAGGAAAGACCTTCTATGAAATTATTCAGGACGGCACAGCATTTGGCATGTCCACCTTTGATGATTACATAGTGAGCCTTTACGAGCGCGGATTTGTAACCGAGGCAACGGCAATGGCCTATGCCTCCCACAAGGCCGTGGTTGGCCGGGGTATTGACTCTGTAAAGAGCGCCAGGGGCGAATCCACCAGCGACATCGAAAACCTGGAAGTGGACATGGGTTACGGCAAGCGCCGATAGGCAGGGAATTTAAGGAGGGCGACATGGAAATAAACTGCGACAATTGCAACACCCGCTTTAATATACCTGATGAGAAGGTGCCAAAGGGCAAGGTCTTTGCCCTTGCCTGCCCCAAATGCAAGGAAAAAATCACCGTTGACGCAAGGGAAAAACCCGCTCCTGCATCAGGAGGCGGAACAGGAAAAAACAATCTGGTGGAAGAAGTTTCATCCGACAAGTACAATTCTTCGGACAGACCCTTTGACTTTGTGGAGGAGGGAACCAAGACAGCCCTTTTGTGCGAGCCGGACCCCCAGATTCGAGGAGCGTTGCGCAAGGCCACAGAATCTTTAGGATTTGTTACAACAGA
>JASEHB010000216.1:0-1126 GCA_030018745.1 Desulfatibacillaceae bacterium
CAGAAATTATCTCTGCCCTGGCTTTGCGGCAGGCCTCATCACAGAAGCGCTTGAAGGGGGAGAGGGTTTATCGGCAACCCTGGCTCGTGAATTATCCGGGTTCTGCAACCTTTATGGCAAAACAGGCTGACGATTTTTTCCCGGTTTTTTTTCATGGCTTGACAAAACGCTCCCGGCCTTGCGAAAATATCGAGCGAGCGTTCGGAAAATTACTTTTTCCAAGGAGCTTTTATGATTGCCAAAAGCGAGATTATTCAAAAGGCAAAAGAGCTTGGTTTTGAGGATGTGGGTTTTACGGGGGCGCAGCCTTTTGAAACCCAGAAGGAGATTCTTGTTGAGCGCAGCAAGGAATATGCCTGGGCCACTGCTTCGGGCCTGGATCTTCTGGCCGGGTGCGACCCTGTCAATATTCTGCCGGAGGCAAAATCCATAATCGTGCTGCTGGAAGGCTATTTCAAAAAGGCCTTTCCCAAAAGCATGGAGCCTTTTTTCGGGCGCTGCTACCTTGATGACGACAGGGTGACCCAGGACGGCCTTTCCATGCGGATAAAGGCTTTTCGGGACTTCCTCAAGGCCGGCGACATAAAAAGCAAGGTTCCCTTTCACCTGCCACACAGGCTGGCCGCAGGCCGGGCCGGGCTTGGCACCTTTGGCAAGAACTGCCTGTTCTATTCAGCCAGGGCTGCCCGTCAAAGCTCCTGGGTTCTGCCCATTGCCTTTGTGGTGGATGCTGCCTTTGAGCCTGATGATCCAACCCTTTGCGTGGGCTGTCCTTCCTATTGCAAAAACGCCTGCATAGCCGCCTGCCCGACAGGCGCCCTGAAAGGCCCCCGCAAAATAGACCCCAGGCTGTGCATCAGCTATCTTTCCTATTTTGGCGATGGCATCACCCCCAGGGAGCTTCGGGAGCCAATGGGGCTTTACATCTACGGCTGCGACCGCTGCCAGAGCGTTTGCCCGCGCAACCTGCCCTGGCTTGCAATGGATTTGCCTGTCAACGAAAGGGTGGCAAAAAAAGCCCCGGACTTTGACCCGGTTAAGCTTCTTCACATGGACAGGGATTATTTCATGGGCCGCATCTGGCCCCACATGTTCTATATGCCGGAAAATGACATCTGGCGCTGGA
>JASEHB010000216.1:1136-5087 GCA_030018745.1 Desulfatibacillaceae bacterium
ACACGGCCCGCAGCCTTGGCAACACGCGTGATGAGGCCTTTGTGCCGGAGCTTGCAAAAGCCTTTGATGAAAATGCTGATGAGCGGGTCAAATCCATGTGCGCCTGGGCAATGGGCAGAATTGGCGGGGCAAAGGCAAAAAAGATTCTGGAAGGCTTGAAGGGCAGGGCAGACGGAATTTGCGATGATGAAATTGATTATGCCCTGTCCCTTTGCTCATGAGAAAAGCAGGGAAAACTCTTTCAAATAAGCCCGCTGCGGCTTAAAAAGGATGGTGAAAAATGGCCCAGGATATTTACAGGGAGCTTCAGGAGCGGCTGGACAAGTATTCCATAGGCTTTCCGGCAACTCAATCGGGAATAGAAATTGAGCTTTTGAAGGAGCTTTTTTCGCAAGAGGACGCCAGGATGTTCCTTGCTTTAAGCCCCATGCTGGAAACCGCCCAAAGCGTTGCCCAAAGGCTTTCAAAACCCCTTGATGCCGTTGCGGAGCAGTTGGAGCGCATGGCCCAGGCCGGGCTTTTGTTCCGCCGCAAAAAGGGCGATGAAGTGAAATACGGGGCCATTCCATTCATCCACGGCCTTTTTGAGTTCCAGGTGAAAAGGTTGAGCAGCAAGCTGGCCCAAATGGTGGAAAGCTACGGCAGGCAGGGCCTGGATGCGGCTGTTTCAAAAAGCGCCAAATATTTTCTGCGGGTGGTGCCTGTGGAAAAGTCCGTGGATACCCGTCAGACTGTTGCCTCCTTTGATGACGCCTGCACAATACTTAAAAACCAGAAGCTCATTGTGGTTACCGACTGTATATGCAGAAAGCAGAAAAAGCTTGTGGAGTCTGGCTGCGGCAAGCCCCTTGAGGCCTGCTTCATGTTCGGGTCCATGGCCCAGTATTACCTTGACCACGAAATGGGCCGCAGGGTGGAGGCAGACGAGGCCATAGGCATAATGGTTGAGGCGCAGAAGGCCGGGCTTGTCACCCAGCCGGCAACAGCGCAAAATCCGGCTGGCATGTGCAACTGCTGCGGCGACTGCTGCGGTGTGCTGCGCTCGCTCAACGCCCTGCCAAATCCTGCCCAAATGGTTTTTTCCAACCATGTTGCCCTGGTCAACGCCGATGACTGCACCGGGTGCGAAACCTGCATGGAGCGCTGCCAGATGAGCGCCATAGCAATTGAAGATGATGCGGCAAGGGTGAACCCCGCAAGGTGCATAGGCTGCGGCCTTTGTGTCACCACCTGCCCGACCGACGCCATAAGCCTTGTCAAAAAGCCGGAGAGTGAGCTTGCCATTCCACCCCAAACCGGCCTGGACCAGATGATGCTCATGGCAAAAAATCGCGGAATAAGCTTTTAAGGGCCTTTTTTTTGGTTTCCGCCCGGCAGCTTCAGGCCGGGCCTACAAATCCTTACAAGGAGAAAAATCATGATTTCGGTTATTGCAAAAATCCCTTTGAAAGAGGGCAGGGCTTCACAACTGGCAGAGGACATAAAAGCCCTTATGCAGGGGGTTGCCCAGGAAAAGGACACTCTGTTTTATACTGTCAGCGCTGATAAGAAGGCCCCCGACACCCTTGTCTTCATGGAGCGCTACAAGGACAAGGAAGCATTGAAGGCCCACTCTGCAACGCCCCATTTCAATGTTTTTATGGGCAAAATCATGGAAGCTCTGGAAGGCCAGCCGGAAATTACAGTCTTGAATGAGCTGGCCTCTGCCCATTGATTGTGCCCGGAATTTTGCCGCAAATCCAAAAAGTGTTTGCAGGAGGGCAATTTTTTTTAATAACATTGCTCTTTTGGCAAGCCAGGGTTTTGCGGGTAAAATAAAAGGGCGCAGATGGGCGCAAACGAAAAATTCGATTGCATTGTGGTGGGGGCAGGCCATGCAGGCTGCGAGGCAGCCCTTGCAGCAGCCCGCATGGGGTGCAGGGTTCTTCTGACGGTAATCAACCTGGACACCCTTGCAGCCATGCCTTGCAGCCCGTCCATAGGGGGAACCGGCAAGGGCCAGCTTGTAAAGGAGATAGACGCCCTTGGCGGGGCAATGGGAAAAATTGCCGACCGGACCGCCATAAGCTTTCGGACCCTTAACACCCGCAAGGGGCCTGCGGTTCAGTCCACCCGCACCCAGAACGACAAGCACTCCTATTCCAGGGCCATGAGCCGCCTTGTGGCGCTTACCCCCAATATAACCCTGCGCCAGACCCAGGTAAAAAGGCTTGTGGTTGAGGACAGCCGCATTGTCGGCGTGGAGGACGCCATTGGCTGCGGATATGCGGCCCCTAGTGTTGTGCTTGCCACAGGCACCTTTCTTTCGGGCATCATTCACATTGGCCACAACTCCTTTAGGGCGGGCAGGGCAGGGGAGTTTGCCTCCTATGATCTGGCAGAAAGCTTAAAAAACCTCGGCTTTGAAATGGGCAGGATGAAAACCGGCACTCCGGCCCGGCTGTTGAGAAAAAGCATAGACTTTTCAAGGTGCGAGCAGGTGGAGCAGGATGAGGCCCCCAGCCCCTTTTCCCTTCTTACCCAAAAGCTGGATCTGCCCTTTCTGCCAAGCTTCATGACCCACACCAACAGCCGTACACACGGAATAATCCGCGAAAATCTGGCCCGCTCGGCCCTTTACGGCGGCATTGTAAAAGGCGTTTCCGCCCGCTACTGCCCCAGCCTGGAAGACAAGGTGGTGCGCTTCTCGGAAAGGGAGCGCCACTCTGTCATTTTAGAGCCGGAAGGAATTGAATCCGAGGAGATTTACGCAAGCGGCCTGGGCAACAGCCTGCCCTTTGAGGTGCAGGTTGAGCTTGTGCACTCGGTGGCGGGCCTGGAGGAGGCCGTCATAATGAGGCCTGCCTATGCCATTGAGTACGATTTTCTTGACCCCTGCCAGCTTCTTCCCACCCTGGAGACAAAAGCTGTGAGGGGCCTTTTTTGCGCGGGCCAGATAAACGGGACATCGGGCTATGAGGAGGCAGCAGCCCAGGGCCTTTGGGCAGGCATAAATGCAGCCTGCCAAGTCCAGGGGCGTGCACCCTTTGTGCTTGACCGCTCCCAGGCTTACAGCGCGGTGATGGTGGATGATCTTGTAACCCGCGGCACCCGCGAGCCATACAGGATGTTCACCTCGCGGGCGGAATACCGGCTTCTGCTGCGGGAGGACAATGCAGACCTGCGCCTTGCGGCAATAGGCCACGAGCTTGGCCTTGTGGACAGGGAAACCCTAAAAGATGTTACAGACCGGGCGGCCCAGGCAAATGCGGAAATGGCCCGCCTGGAAAAGGCCATCATAAAGCCCGGCCCTGTTGTGGATGCCCTTCTTGCCCAAAGGGGGGAAGGCCCCCTTGCCCAGCCCCAGCCGCTTTCGCAGATTTTAAAGCGCAGCGGGGTTGATTACAAGACCGCATCAGCTCTTTCGCCGCCGCCGGAACCCCTATCTCCCAAGGCTGCCAGGCAGGTGGAAATAACAATCAAATACGAAGGCTACATCGCCCGTCAGAAAAAAGAGGTGGAGCGTTTTGCAGCAATGGAAAAAAAGCGCCTGCCAAAAGACTTTGACTACCAAAAAGTTGCCGGGCTTTCATTGGAATTGAGGGAAAAGCTCTCCCGGATACGGCCTGCCTCCCTGGGCCAGGCCTCCCGCGTGGAGGGCATGACCCCATCGGCCATAGCTGCCCTGGCGGTTAAGTTGAGGCAGAAGGATTCTTTAAAAAGCTAGTCCGGCTCCGGGGCAATGAAGGGCTTTATGTCAATGATGGGCGTTCCATCAAACATATCAATGCCTGTTACAGAGATGACATTTTTCTCAACCTTGTCCACAGAAAGCACCGAAAGGCCGATTGGGTTTGGCCTTATGGGCGAGCAGATGGAGAAAACCCCCATTGGCCGGTTCTTGTGGGGCGGTTTCTGGACAAGAAGATCTTTTGTAAATGCCTGGCTCTTGTGAAAAACAAAAAGGACAAT
>JASEHB010000217.1 GCA_030018745.1 Desulfatibacillaceae bacterium
AGGCAGGACAAGCGCAAGGGTTTGTTGGCCTGCAAGGTTTAGCAAGGGGGCGTTGCAACTGCCCGGCAGAAAAGCCGGAGCCTTTGGCGGCAGAGCGGCCGCCAGCCTGGACTGTTTTGGCGGGTTTTAAGCAAAAAGAGAAGTTAACGCCGTTTTATTGACAGGTGCTCATGCAGGTTTGCTGGCAATATAAGCAACCTGCTTGACCTGATGAAATACATGGCCCAATTTGATGCAAAAGAAAGGGCAAAAATGTTTTCCATCCGTGCAGATAAACAAAAAAACCGCCTTTACATCAAATTGGGCATACCCGGGCCGGATGACCAAAAAATCATCCTTTCGGTTCTGCACAAAGAGATTAACAAGCTTCTGCCCGGTTTCACAGTCCTTTCGGATCTCACCGATTTTGTGCCGGTTAACCAGGAGCTTGGGCAGATAATACTTCAGGCCCAGGAGGCAATGGTGGATCGCGGGGCAGACTTTGCCGTGCGGGTGGCCAGCTCATCGGTGGTGCGCCTTATGATGGAGCGCCGGGCCAAAAGCAGTGGAATCAATTCAGTTACAGCCAATTCCCTGGAGGAAGCGGAAAAGCTTCTGGACGAATATCAAAACAAAAAATTGCCATAACCTTTTTCTGTTGCCTGCCTGCCGGTTTTTGCATGACGCTTCGCATTAAAACCCCCTGCCTTCTGCACCTGGGCAAATTTTTTCCTAAAACCCCCTTTACCTGTTGTATTGTTATGACATTGGTGCTAAAAGAGTTTTTCAATAGATTGCTTTTTTAGCGTAAAAAAACCTTGCAGGGCCTTGCAGCAAGCTTTGCAGAGGTGTGTTTTATTAAAGATTTTAAAGGGTAATATAAAAAAAGACCCTTGCGGCAGAGCAGGGTTTTTTACCCCTTTTCTTGTTTTTAAACCAGTTTTTTCAAGATGCTTCAACAAGCAGCCAAATTGTAACGCATTCAAGAAGGAGGTGGACTTATGGCCCGCAGTCTGACAATGCTTGCGATTCTTGCCCTGGTGGTTTTTTTCTTTGCAGGCTGTGCAGCGCACCAGCCCGATCCAGCCTTTGAACCCTACGATTTTATGCCTGCTGTCAAGGATGGCAAGGTTGACAAGAAGGTGGACAACTTTCTTATCCTGATTGATTCAACCCAGTCCATGGCCAAAAGGGATGTGTTCCGGGGCCAGATTCGCTTCCAGAGGGCCTGGGATACGGTTATGAATTTAGGCCGCACACTGCCTGATCTGGGCTATGTGGGAATGATAAGGGTTGTGGGGGCCACACCCCGCCTTGTTGCACAAAAAACAGTTCTGGAGTACGGTCCGCGCTTTTACACCCAGGAAACCTTCAAGATTGCCATGGAGAAGATCAATTACGCCCAGGGCCGCACGCCTTTGGGAGGCGGCCTGGAAGCTACTGTGAAGGATCTGGCCTACTCCACAGGCCCCATTGCCCTTATTGTTGTATCCGATGGCGTGAATAACGCCGGGGATCCCCTGGCTGCCGCAGGCAAGCTGAAAGAAGCCTATGGGGACCGCATCTGCATTTACACAGTGCAGATAGGTGATGACAAAAACGGCGGCGCCATGTTAAAGCAGGTGGCCCAGAAGGGCGGCTGCGGTTTTGCCACCACCGAGGAAGCGCTTTCCACCCCAGTGGGCATGGCCCGCTTTGTGGAGCAGGTTTTTTTGAAATAGCTTTTTAGCTGCACAGTAAACCGTGCTCATTTTCACCTTGCGCCTGCAACGGGTCGGCCTGCACAAAAAGGTCGGCCCGTTTTTTTACCCTTGGCAGAAGTGTCCGCTGCAAGCCCCAAGCCAGAGAAGGTTTTATCCAAATGCCCGCAACAGTTCAGGCAAATGCATCAAAGGCCCTGATGACCTGCGTGGAGGTGGGCAAGCTCCTCACAAGTGCGGCCACTCTTGAGCAGGTGCTTAAAATCATTGTTGAAAAAGTCAGCGAGCACATTCCGGCAGCCAACTGGTCTTTGCTTTTGCAGGATGAATCCTCTGGCGGGCTTTTTTTTGCCATTGCCGCGGGTGAGCAGGCAGACAAGCTAAAGGGCTTAAAGCTTGCCCTTGGCCAGGGCGTAGCAGGCTGGGTTGCCATGAACAAACAGCCGGTTTTTATTCCGGATGTCCAAAAAGACGGGCGGTTCTGGCCCAAGCCCGACAACTCCACAGGCTTTGTAACCCGCTCCATTATTGCCATTCCCCTTATTTCCAACAACCAGCTTCAAGGCGTATTGGAAATTGTAAACCCGGATTCCTTTCAAGGCCTGGACAAGGAAAATCCCCCCCTGGCCATGCAGGTTCTTTCCATACTCTGCGATTATGCGGCCATTGCCATTGACCGGGCCTGCCACTGCGCCAGGGTGGAGCAGATGAGCATAACCGATGAGTACACGGGCCTTTTCAACGCCAGATACCTTTTTCCCGCCCTTGACCGCCTTCTGTACCAAGCGGGGAAAAAAGATGAGCCTTTGGCCGTGGCTTTTGGTGATGTGGACAGCTTCAAGGAGATTGTGGACACCCACGGGCATCTGGCCGGAAGCCGCCTGCTAAAGGATGTGGCCCAGGTGATAGCCGCCAGCCTTGACAGCGGCGAAGTGGCTGTGAAATACGGCGGGGACGAATTTGTGCTGCTGTTTGCCGGGCAGGACAGGGAAAAGGCCCGCCAGCGCTGCAATGAAATTCTTGATGCTGTGCGCCTTTCCACCTTTTATACCCTGGAAGGCAAGGCCCTGAAAGTTACATTAAGCTTTGGAGTTGCAGTTTTCCCCCATGATGCGCCTGATCGTGATGCTCTTCTCATTACCGCAGACAAAAGAATGTTCAACCAAAAACAGACCGGCAAAAACGGTGTTGATTCCGAGAGTTGAAAGCAAGGGCGGGCAATTTTTAAACAGACTGGAAAGACTTTTCTGCAAAAAAGCTTACCATCACTTTGCTTTTCTTCTGGCAAACCTTTGTGCGGCAAATGCGCCAAAGGCGCTGCCCAGGGCATTTGCCAACATATCAAGCACATCCATTTTGCGGGTAGGCACAAAGTGCTGGTGGATTTCGTCCGTCACGCCGTAGAGTGCGCAGATAAGCGCAGCTATGGCTATCCTGCTGCCTGCACCCATGCCAGGGGCTTGCAGCAGCAGGGCATTTAGCATCAGCGCCCCAAGCACCGCATAAAGGCCAAAGTGGATTATCTTGTCAAAGTGGGGAAATGGCGGGGGCGTGTCCGAGCCGGGCATTGACGAAAGAAAGAAAAGATAGGCGCAATAAAGTAAAACAAGCGCCCAGCGGATTTTAAGGCTGGCTCCGGTTTTTGTTCCGTAAAGGGTCATGGCTTTAAAAAGGCTTATTCTGCAAGGCTCTGACCCGGATTATGCAAATTGCTCAAACACAAGGGTGGCGTTGGTGCCGCCAAAGCCGAATGAATTGCTCATGACAGCCTGAACCGAGGCCTTGCGGGCAGCATTGGGAATGTAATCCAGGTCGCATTCAGGGTCAGGCGAATTAAGGTTGATAGTGGGCGGCAGAACCCCCCTTGTGAGGGCCAGAACACTAAAAACGCCCTCCACCCCACCTGCACCTCCAAGCAAATGCCCTGTCATGGACTTGGTGCTGGAAACAGGCACATTGTAAGCCTGTTTGCCAAAAACCGTTTTTATGGCCTGGGTTTCACACAAGTCGTTAAAGGGCGTGGATGTGCCGTGGGCATTGATGTAGCCAATCTGGGAAATATCCAGCCCGGAATCGGCAATTGCCATATTCATGCAGCGGGCCATGCCATCGCCGTTGGGCGCAGGTGCTGTCATGTGATAGGCATCGCTTGTCATGCCGTAGCCTGTGATTTCCGCCAGTATTTTTGCCCCCCGCTCCTTTGCATGGCGCAGTGATTCAATTATCAGAATTCCGGCTCCCTCTCCCACCACAAAGCCGTCCCTGTCCTTGTCAAAGGGCCGCGAGGCTTTTTGGGGGTCTTCATTAAAGGTGGAAAGAGCCTTCATAGCATTGAAGCCTGCAATGCAAAGGGGCGTTATCACAGCCTCCACTCCGCCGGTTATCATTACATCCGCCTGGCCATAAGCTATTATGCGGGCTGATTCGCCTATGGCGTGGGAGCCTGCGGCGCAGGCTGTGGCAACAGAGCAATTGGGACCCTTTGCGCCGGTGTGAATGGAAATAAGCCCAGGGGCCATGTTGCCTATCATTAAGGGAATGAAAAAAGGGCTTACCCTGCGGGGGCCTTTTTCCATAAGAACCTGGTGCATCTCCTCAAGCACCTCAAGGCCCCCAAGGCCGCAGCCGGTAAAAACGCCTATGCGGTTGCCGTTTTCTTCATTGATTTCAAGCTTTGCGTCCTCAATGGCCATGCGGGCCGCAGCCAGGGAATAGGCCATGAAGGGCGGAGTGCGGCGGGCGTCCTTTTTGGGCAGCCAGGCCTCCGGGTCAAAGCCCTTAACCTGGGCCGCAAAGGTGGTGGCAAAGCCCGCTGTGTCAAAGCGCGTGATGGGGCCAATGCCGGATTGGCCGGCAACCAGGGCCTCCCAGCTTGGCTCAATGCCTATCCCCAGAGGGCAGACAAGGCCAAGGCCGGTGACCACCACTCTCCTCTCGTCAGGAAGATTTTTTCCGCCATTTTGGGTCATGAGTTTTCTTGAAATCAAGCGGCCTTTTAAGTGTGGTCCTTCACATAGTCAATGGCGTCCTGCACAGTACGGATTTTTTCGGCAGCCTCATCAGGAATTTCCAAATCAAATTCCTCTTCCATGGACATGATAAGCTCCACCAGATCCAGTGAGTCGGCGCGCAAATCTTCTATGAAAGCAGCCTTTGGCACCACCTCGTCAGGCTCCACTCCCAGCTTTTCCACAATAATGGCTTTGATTTTGTCTTCAAGTGACATATTTTTACACCTCCAGTAGGGATAAAATGAGCTGCATTTGTTAAGGATTGATGAGACTGCGCCAAAAAAAATTCAGCCAGTAAAAAGCCCGCCGTTAACATGAAGCACCTGCCCGGTGATAAAGGATGCAGAATCCGAGCAGAGGAAAACAACCGCCGAGGCAACTTC
>JASEHB010000218.1 GCA_030018745.1 Desulfatibacillaceae bacterium
GTTGGTACATGACCGAGATACAAAGCGAAGCGCAACGCAGCTATCGTCTTCCTGGGGCCGCCCCTCCACAAAACTTTTTCTACGGTGAGCGCCCCAGCATTCCCAAAAGCCCCGCACAACGAAGCCAGCCCATAGCGGGCATCGGGTTTTTCAGTTTTAAGCACATTTAGCAGGGTAACAACAATGCGCGCGCCGGACTCTCCAAGAGGATGCCCCAAGGCCAGCGCGCCGCCCCACATGTTCACCTTGTCAAAGGGGGCGTTGGGGTTGTCCAGGCCAAGCTCCCTTATGCAGGCCAGAGACTGGCTTGCAAATGCCTCGTTAAGCTCTATTGCTCCTATGTCCTTATTTGTAAGCCCGGTTTTGGCGAAAAGTTTTTTAACAGCCGGGATTGGACCAATGCCCATGACAGTTGGGTCGCAACCGGCCAGCACCCCATAATGATAGCGGTAGGAGTAGGAAAGGCCAAGCTCGTCAGCCTTTTTGCGGCTCATGAGCAAAAGGGCGCAGGCCCCGGCGGTGAGCGGCGAGCTTGTGGCTGCTGTTACCGTGCCGCCCGGCTTGAATGGGCTTTGCATGGTTTTGAGCTTTGCCGGGTCAATGGTTTCGCGCACCCACTGATCCTTGTCCACAAGTATTTCGTTGCCAGCGTCATCCACACCCTTTATGGGCACAATTTCGTTTTTGAACTTGCCTGCCTGCTGGGCTGCAAAAGCCTTTTTGTGGGACCAGATGGCCATGTTGTCCATGTCATCGCGGGCAATGCTGTAAGCCTCTGCCACCTTTTCGGCTGTGGAGCCCATGAGCAGATCCACGCCGTTGTAGCGGGTGCCAAGGCGCTGTGGAAAATCGTAGTTTGCGCCCATAGGCACTTTTTCCATGTCCTCAACGCCTGCGGCTATCATTATGTCCGCTTCGCCGGTCATGATTGCCCTTGCAGCGTGCATAATGGCCGACATTCCCGAAGGGCACTGGTTTGTGAGGGTATTTGATGGCACGCATTCAGGATACCCTCCTGCCAGCCAGCCCAGGCGGCCAATATCGGTCTGGCAGCCGGAAATGTTTGCAACACCCACAAGCACTGCATCCACCTTTTCAGGATTCACGGCCTTGTTGCGGGCAAACAGGGCGTCATAACAGGCGGTGAGCAGTTCATCGGGCCGCAGGTTGCGGAACCAGCCTTTTTCAAAATGCGCCCTGGCATTGGGCGTTCTAACTCCGTCAACAAACACGCACTCTTGCATAACTCCTCCTTAATATGGTTGGTGTGGGGCACCGGTTTTTTGCCGGGTTGTCATCATTTATTTAAAAGCTGGCTTGCAGCCAAAGCCCGCAGGGCTTTTTTATCGGTCTTATGCACCTCGGTCTGGGGAATGGCGTCCACAATCTGAACCACCTTTGGCACTGCGTACTTGGCCACATGGTTTTGCAGGTAGGAAATGATTTCCTCGGCAGTAAGCTTATCTTTCCATTCGGGCTTTGGCTGCACAAAAACCGCCACGCGCTCGGAGCCTTCCCGCTCTGCATCGGGTATTCCTATGGTGGCGGCAAGCTCCACGCCCGGATGCGCGAACAGAAGATCATCCACCTCCCTGGAATATACCTTGTAGCCGCTCACGATGATCATGTCCTTGGTGCGGTCAACAATGTAGAAGTAGCCTTGGGGGTCAACCATCACAACATCGCCCGTGTGCACAAAGCCTTCCTCGTCCATGCCTGAACCTGGTTCGGGCCAGTATCCTGCCATGCGCTGGGGGCCTCTCAAGCACATCTCGCCGCGCATGCCGGAAGCCATTTCCTCCACGGTGAGGGGCTTTCCCGTGTTCACATCCAGAAGCTTGACCTCTGTGTCCGGGTAGGGGATTCCCGCTGTGCCGCGCTTTTCGCTCTGGCCGGATGAAACATTTTTCTTGGAGGCCTTGACCAGAAGGGAAAGGCCTTTGGTGGCGACTGCGCCCACAACCTTTGGCCCAACCGCCCTTATAGCCGTGTTCAGAACCGGAATTACGCCGGGTGTTGTGAGCACCTTGTTATTGATTCGGGTGGCATTGCGCCCGCCGGTTATGCGAAGAAGAAAGGATGTGTTCAGATGCGTAACAGGCCCCATTTCCGAAAGCCCGTAGCCTTCCATTATGCCGCCGCCGGATTTCTCCTCAAAATCCTTCTGGGCTGTGGGGGGTAGCGGGGCCGAGCCGCTCATGCCAAGAATGCCCGCACCTTTGAGCTTGTCGCTTGAAATCTTCATGAACTGGGTGGGAACGCCTATCTGCATGACAGGCTTGTAGGTGCTTATGGCATCCACCATTGCGTCCGTATCGCGGGAGTCGGGGATTAAAATCTGGTTAAGGCCCATCAGCGTCATGGTATGCATGACCACATGGCCGTAGGAGTGGAAGAAGGGTACCCCCAACAGAACGGATATGGCCCCTTCCACAAGCTTGCCCGTTGCGCCCATGACGAACTGGTTCTGCACCGCGTTGGCATAGGTGCCAAAATGGGTGAGCATACAGCCCTTTGGCAGGCCCGTTGTGCCGCCCGTGAAAAGAAGGGTCTCCAAATCCTTTTTTGCGTCAAAAGTAATGGCCGGAGGAGCGGCAGGAAAGGCTGCAATCAAATCCGCCATCCAAAGGGCTTCCGGTGCAGGCTTTGGCGCAAAAAGGGCAGGCGGGAAATTTGAGTAATCCGCCAGACGGGACACGATTACAAATTGAATGCCTGTTGCCTTGGCTGCATCAAGGGCTTTTTCCAGGTACTCATCCAGGCAGATAATTGCCTTTGGAGAGCCGGTGTTAAACTTGTGCTCCAGGTTTGAGGCAGGCTCCAGGCTGGACGAGGGTATGTGCACACAGCCCGCCTTGGCAATGGCATAATCTGCAACCACAAAGGCAATGGATGTGGGCAAAAGTGTGGCCACCCGGTCGCCCTTTTTCATGCCCATTGCCGCAAGGGCTGTTGCCAGGCGGTCAACCTGCTCCTTTAACTTTGGGTAAGGCAGAAAAAAGCCGCCCTGGATAAGGCCTGTGTTGGTGAACCTTCCTGCCGCCAGGTCGCAGATGTCGCTCACTGGCTTTTCAGGATAAGGGGCCAGGGTCTTTGGAATTCCGAAAACTTCATACTCCGCGTGCCAGGGCATTGTCCGGGGCAAGGTTCCACCTCCTTAAAGGGTTGTGCAGTTTTATTTTAAATGCGCGCCCGCAAAATATTGCAGCAAGGCCGGGCAGGGGGCGGCCATTAAAGGCTAAACCCTTTTCCCTGCACGGCCTTGTATAAGCAAACCTTTACAAGCCCTGACCCTTGCCCTTTTATGTGAACAGGGGCTGGGTGGACATGGCAAAGGCCATATCGCCTTCTATTTTCATGCGCCCGGACATGAACAGGTTGACCGGATTGACCTCTTTGCGCATGAGGGAGGCTGAATCTGCTGTTGTAAGCTTAAAGGAGCACGCAGGTGATTCTTTTCCGTTGAATGTGGCTGTTATCTTGTATGCCGTGCCGTCTTCATTGTCCAGCAGGGCTGTCATCCTGCCGTTAAGGCGCTGGAGCACATCGTACTTGGAGCGGTTCAAATCGCTCTGTATTCCCAAAAGCATATCCAGGCTCTTTTGGGCGATCATCTTTTCGATATCTGCCTTGGAAATGGCAATGTGAACCAAGGGATTGGCAATGCTTCCCTCTCCCACCGTAAAATCCGAGCCGTCCTTGACATCATAATGGTAAACTTGGCCTTCTACATCAATAACAAGGGTGAAACGGGTTCCTGCAAGGCCTGCGGCTCCGCCTGACTGGGCAATGGAGTCCTTGGCAACCTGGGGCGAAAACTCCGTGAGCAACTGCTTGACTGTGAGATTGTCGGGAATGTTCATGGTGGTCATGATGCTCTCCTCCTGGGTGGGTTAAAATTAGACTGACATGTCAGTCTATAATCTGTCCAACCAGAAAGTGTCAAGCCGTTTTTATCTGAAAAGGGCTTTCCCCTGATTTGTCATGCCTTTCAATTTCCCAGCATGGTCTGGCGCAGGGGCGCGCTTATGGGGTCATCCCCCAGCCAGATGCCGAAAACCGCCTGCTTGTAGTCCAGGCCCGGAGACTCGCCCCGGTACTTGCCGTTGTAGTAGCAGACAATGCCCCGGCCCGGAATGTACATCAGATCCACCACATCGCCTTTGAGTATTTCGTCTGGAAGCTGGCTTGCAAGCTGCTCAATGCGGTCTGCAATGGGGGCTGTATTGCCCCCGGTTGATCTTTGAAAACCACCCAAGAGCATCTCCATCATGGTATCTTTGGAAACTTTTTTGTAAACAAAGTGCATCCTCACGCAAGAAGGCTCATCAGCCTCGATTACAGCTTTGGCGTCCGAGTTTTTTTCGGGCAGGAAAAGCGCGCAGGCGTATATTTTCATCCACAGGCGGGTTCGCCAGCCAGCGCCGTTTAATATGAGATTGTGCCCGTCATGGGTAAGGGTATCTGGAATTGTTATGCCATCTAAATCCACGGCCTGGGCCGGGCATGGGGCAACAAAGGCAAGGGCTATGGCGAGCATGAGCGGCAAACATAAAGAGCGCATGGACTTTCCTCCACAATTCCGGAGTTTTCTTAAGGATTAAAACTATTGCTTGAGCGGTTTTTTGTTCAATGCACAAGCTTGACAGGCGTGTCAGTTCCGTGTCATGGTCTAGACTGACATGTCAGTTTAGGCGACACGGAATTTCTTGTCAAGAACGGCTTTTGCCAACAGGGATGGGCCAACCCGGCCTTAAAACCTTTTTTCTTTTTTGGAGCTTTCATGAAGCCTGAAAAGCGCAGGCAGCAGATTCTTGAGTGCGCCAAGAAACTCTTTTCCATCAACGGCTATTACAGCACCCAGATTTCCGATATCATTCGGGAAGCGGACATAGCCAGGGGAACTGTTTATCAGTATTTTTCCAACAAGGATGACATATTCATCACCCTGCTTGAGGACTATTATCAGAAATGGCAGGCCATGATGACAAGCTGGGCGGAGAGGGTCCCCCTGGCCACCATAAGCCCCAGGGAATACCTGCGGGAGCGCATTCTCAT
>JASEHB010000219.1:0-3596 GCA_030018745.1 Desulfatibacillaceae bacterium
TGCTTCAAGGGCTGCATTGAGCTTGTCAAGCTCCTCCTCGTTTTTATGGCGGCTTGGCGATGTGCCTATGTTGGCGTTGACCTTTGTGGAAAAGCCCTTGCCTATTGCTCTGGCAGGAAAGTCTCTGTGGCTGTTAATGGGGATGACCGCCACACCGGCTGCCACCCTTTCCCGCACGGATTCTGCGGTGCAGTTTTCAACAGCAGCCACCTGCTCCATGGCAGGGGTTATTTTTCCCTGGCGGGCCATTAAAAGCTGGGTCATTAAAAAGCCTCCTTAAAAACAAGTAAAAAAAGCAGATATCCGGGATTGGCCCGGATTCAGGGCAAAAGGCCCTCATTGAGCAAGGGAAAGGGCAGGCTGATTTCCTTTCCGGATTATACGGGCGCAAAAAATCTGATGAATCTGCCAGGCTTGTTGTTGGGCTACAAAAATCCGGAAATGGGTTTTTGCCTTCCAAGGGCTTTAATTTGCCGGATTTTCTAGCCCAACCTACGAATCTGCCGGGACGGCCTGTTGCCGCTTTTGAGCAGGAGGCTACTGTATGGGCGCAAACGCCAAGTTGTCAAGCAGCAGATTGGGAATGGTACGGATCAGCAATTTTTTTCGCGCAAGCCGATAATTAAAGGTTTATGCACCAAAAAAGTTGACGCAGCGCCCGGCCTGCCCTACTTTTAAAAACTGATGCCAGCTCATGGAGAGCCGGATTGACACAACTGAAAAGGAATTTTGCCATGCCATACACCATAGCGCTTGCCGGAAAAGGCGGAGTGGGAAAAACCACCATTGCAGGAATGCTTGTAAAATATCTTGAGTCAAAGGACAAAAAGCCCATACTTGCTGTTGATGCTGATTCCAATGCAAACTTCAACGAGGTGCTGGGCCTTGAGGTTGAAACCACCCTGGGCCAGGCACGCGAGGAGATGAAGCGCGGCGATGTTCCCAATGGCATGACCAAGAATCTCTTCATTGAAATGAAGATGGAGCAGGCCATTGCCGAAACCCCGGACTTTGACCTTGTTGTCATGGGCCAACCTGAAGGATCGGGCTGCTACTGCGCTGCCAACACACTGCTCACGGGCTTTCTGGAAAGGCTAACCTCAAATTACGCCTATCTGGTCATGGATAACGAAGCCGGAATGGAGCACATAAGCCGCCTCACCACCAGAAATGTTGATCTGCTGCTGATTGTTTCAGACCCTTCCCGCAGAGGCATTCAGGCAGCGGGCCGCATAAACCGCCTGGCCCAGGAGCTTAACATAGGCGTGGGCGAGACTTATCTGATTTTAAACCAGGCCAAGGGCGAGCTGCCTGAAAGCATGAAGAAGATAATCCAGGACGAGGGCCTTGTCCTTGCAGGCACCGTGCCGGAAGATTCATCGGTTTACGAATACGATTTTGACGGCACGCCCACCATAAAGCTGCCAAAGGACAACCCTGCCGTGGCCGCGGCATTCGCCATCTTCGACAAGGTGGTAAAGGGTTGATTATGGAGGCGTCCAGGCAGGCCTGCCCCTATGATGAGCTTTACATCTACCACCTTTCCGGGGAGGTGGACGAGCATGACGAGAAAGATCTTGGCCAGTCCTTTATAGGCAACTGGGTGGAGGATGGGGAGAGCTTTCTGTTTTTCAGCGCTCCGGTGGAGCCTGTTATGTTGAAATTTCTGGAAAGCCGGCCAGACCTCTGTGTTAACGACTTCTTCCAGATGCCATACAGCCAGTGGCAGTCCCAGGGGCTTTGCGCCAGGGTTCTAGGCTCCTTTTTGGTGGCCCCTCCCTGGGATGGCGCCTCCCCGTCTGCCGGTCAGATTAGGCTCACAGTGGATTCCGGGGTTGTTTTCGGGTCCGGGGATCACCCCACAACACAGCACTGCCTGGAAGCCCTGGAGATTGTTTTTGCCAAGGGCTTGTGCGCCAATGTTTTGGACCTGGGAACCGGAACGGGCGTCCTTGCCCTTGCAGCAGCAGCCCTTGGCGCAGAAAAGGTTCTGGCAGTGGACATAAATCGCCTTGCAGTGCAAACCGCTGCAAGGAACATAGCCTTCAACAAGATGGAAAGCAGGGTGAAGGCCATTGCGGGCAAGGCCCAGGATTATCTGTGGCCCGATGCGGATCTGCTTGTGGCAAATATTCATTATGCGGTGATGAAGGAACTATTGAAAGAGCCGGATTTTGTTAAAAAGCCCTGGGTGATTCTTTCCGGCCTTTTGCGCTCTCAATTTTCCCAAATTGTATGCGAGCTTGAAAAAAAGGGGGCTTCTATTGTAAAAGTCTGGGACAGGGATCAGACTTGGTTCACCATACTTTGCAAAAACCGGATTTCTTGCTGAACCCGTTCTTTCCCTCACCAAGTCCGGCTTGGTTTGTGGCTGGCCGTTCATTTTCCCTTCAACCTTGTGAGCGAGGCAGTTGCCATGCGTATCCGATGCTGGGGTTCTCGCGGTTCCATTGCTGTTTCAGGCCCGGAATATCTGGTTTACGGGGGCGATACCACCTGCCTGGAAATCCGCTCCAAAAATGATGAAATAATCATAGTTGATGCAGGGACAGGCCTGCGAAGGCTTGGCAACAGCCTTGTGGCCCAGGGAAAAAACGACTTCCATTTTCTCTTCACCCACGCCCATTGGGATCACCTCATGGGTTTTCCCTTTTTCAAGCCTCTTTTCGACCCCAAGGCCGTTCTTCATATGCACGGCTGCCCATTTTCCCAGCCCTATGTGGAAAAAATCGTCTCAAGGGTAATGGCTCCGCCCAATTTCCCGCTTGGGCCTGCCGACATAAAGGCAAAGCTGGAATACGAAGCAGCCTGCCCAATGGAGTTTTCCATTGATACAATAAGCATAACCCCAATCGCCCTTAATCATCCCAACCAGGGAGCGGGCTACAAGTTTGTGGAGGATGGCCGCTGCTTTGTTTTTCTCACGGACAACGAGCTGGATTTTCATCATCGCGGTGGACTTGCCTTTGCTGATTATGCAGCATTTTGCAAGGGGGCGGATCTTTTGATCCACGATGCCGAGTTCACGCGGGAGGAATACGAAACAGCAACAAAGGGCTGGGGACACACGGCCTATGAGAGGGCTGTGGACCTTGCTGTGGAGGCAGGGGTGGCGCGGCTTGGCCTTTTTCACCTTAACCAGGATCGCACGGACACCCAGATTGATAAAATTGTTGCAGACTGCGGGCGCATGGCCCGGGAGAAAAACGCAGACCTGGAATGCTTTGCTGTTGCCAGGGACAGCGAATTTGTCATGTAACAGACCAGGTCTGAATGGCCAGGGCGGCCTGTTTAAAAAACAGTTCCAGCGCATTTTGTGCGGGGCAAAAATCTGCAAGGGGGTCTTATGGAGCTTGATCTTGTTCCCCTGGAAATTCCAGAGAACAGCAACATCATTTTCGGCCAGTCCCACTTCATAAAAACAGTTGAAGACCTTTATGAAATAATGGTTGGGGCTGTTCCAGGCATTGAATTTGGCATTGCCTTCTGCGAGGCGTCCATGGAGCGGCTTGTGCGCCTGGACGGCAACTCGGATGAGCTTGTAAGCGCGGCGGCAAGAAACGCCACAGCAGTTGGCGCGGGCCACACATTTTTTG
>JASEHB010000219.1:3606-5056 GCA_030018745.1 Desulfatibacillaceae bacterium
CCCATAAATGTCCTCAATGCCGTTAAAAACTGCCCGGAGGTCTGCCGCATTTTCTGCGCCACAGCAAACCCTGTGCAGGTGGTGGTTGCAAAAACCGATCAAGGCGCCGGTGTTTTAGGCGTTGTTGACGGCCTTTCCCCTGCCGGGGTGGAGACCGAAAAGGACAGGGAAAAGCGCATAGGCCTTTTGCAGAAAATAGGCTACAAGAGGTAGAAATGCCTGACAGCATAGCAAGGGCTGCACAGATTCTAAAAAAATCTCGAAGGGTTGTGGCGCTCACCGGCGCGGGCATTTCCGTTGCCAGCGGCATTCCCCCCTTCAGGGGCAAGGGCGGCATCTGGGAGCGCTTCGACCCCATGGAAGTGGCCCACATCCAGTCATTTATGCAAAATCCAAAAAAAGTCTGGGATCTGCTTATACGGGAAATGAAGGAAATTCTGGATCGGGCTGTGCCAAACCCCGCGCATCTTGGTTTTTATGAGCTGGAAAAAATGGGTAGGCTTGAGGCCATTATCACCCAAAATGTGGACGGGCTGCACCAGAAGGCCAACAGCAGCCTTGTTATAGAGTTTCACGGTAATTTTGCCCAGCAGCGCTGCATGGACTGCAATGCAATGCTGCCCACCTCTCAGGTGAGCCTTGATGTGCTGCCGCCCCTGTGCGAGTGCGGCGGGGTGTTAAGGCCTGATTGCGTTTTCTTTGGCGAAGCCATTCCGGTGGATGCCCTGGAGCAGAGCAATATGCTGGCCTCCACCTGCGACTGCATGATTGTTGCCGGAACATCTGCTGTTGTTTATCCTGCGGCGGCGCTTCCCGGCATTGCAAAGGCCGCCGGGGCCTCAATAATAGAGATAAATCTTGAGCCTACCCACCTTTCTTCGGGGATGAGCGATGTGTCCATTTATGAGGACGCGGGCAGGGCTATTGAAAAAATTATCGGGCAGATGGGCCGTTAAGCTGCTTTTGCTCACATCTTAAATTTTTACCCATCGTTGTAAACCCTTGGAAAATTCATCCTTCAAAAACCGTCTGCTTGTCATCCACCAGGGGGCGCTTGGGGATATTGTCTGCGTCCTGCCGCACATTCTTGCCGCAAAAGAAACTCTTAATTTTGAGGCGGATTTCTTCTGTCAGGCCCCTTATCTTGCCCTGCTCAAAAAGCTTGGCATTGCAAAAGGGGGGACTGGCATTGAAAGCGGGGCAATTGCCGGTCTTTTTTCCGCAAATCCCCCCCAACAGGCTTTAAACCTTTTGCGTTCTTATGACGCTGCCATCTACTTTGGTAAAAGCCCGGAATTTGAAGCTTCCCTTAAAAGGGTCATTCCTCAAGTTTACTCTTTTGCTCCCCGCCCGGCCCCAGACCAGCGGGTAAACATTGGAAAGGCTTTGGCCCAACTGTTTTGGTTCAGCGTGATTTGGACAAATCCGATTCACATTTAAGATACTCTTG
>JASEHB010000220.1 GCA_030018745.1 Desulfatibacillaceae bacterium
GCCAAAAGCTGGCGGCGGTTTTTTTGTTGGGTTTTTTAAAAGACCCGACAGGGGTAAAAGCAGGGAAAAAAATGGAGCAAAAGCCAAAAAAACTTTTAAAACGAAGCACTTAAAGATTGAAGGAAGGCTTTGCCATGCGAAGTGACAGCGTGAAGAAGGGATTGGAAAGGGCGCCCCACAGGAGCCTGTTCAAGGCAATGGGCTACACGGATGAGGAAATCGCAAGGCCGCTCATCGGCATTGCCAACCCGGCAAACGGCATCATCCCCGGCCATGTGCATCTGGATCTGATAACCGCTGCTGTTGAAAAAGGCGTTTATCTGGGCGGCGGAACTCCAATTCCTTTCGGAGTAATCGGCGTGTGCGATGGCATTGCCATGAATCACGAAGGCATGAAGTATTCTTTGGGCAGCCGCGAAATAATTGCCGACTCCATTGAAATAATGGCAAAAGCCCATGCCTTTGACGGCCTTGTTCTTGTAACGAATTGCGACAAAATTGTGCCGGGAATGCTCATGGCTGCGGCCCGCCTCAACATTCCAACGGTTGTTGTTTCCGGCGGGCCAATGATGGCCGGAAGCCACCCTGGGGCCAAGGGCGGCGACAAGCTGGACCTGGTTTCGGTTTTCGAGGCTGTGGGCAAGGTTAAAACAGGGGCCATGAGCCAGGAGGAGCTTGCCCTTGTGGAGGACGAAGCCTGCCCCACCTGCGGGTCATGCGCAGGCATGTTCACGGCCAACTCCATGAACTGCCTCACCGAGGCGATAGGCATGGGTATGCCGGGCAACGGAACCATACCCGCGGTTAAATCCGCCCGGCTGCGCCTTGCCAAGCTGGCGGGAATGAGGGCTGTGGCCTGTGTGCGGGAAAACCTTACGCCTGACAAAATCCTGACCCCCCAGGCCTTTGCCAATGCCCTGGCTGTTGATATGGCTTTGGGCTGCTCCACCAACACGGTGCTGCATCTGCCCGCCATTGCAAGGGAGGCTGGTGTGCCCTTTTCTTTAGATATGGTCAATGTCATTGCCAAAAAAATTCCAAACCTCTGCCGTTTAAGCCCGGCAGGAGCGCACCGCATAGAGGACCTGGACAGGGCTGGCGGCGTTTCTGCGGTTTTGAAGAGTCTGGCGGATGCAGGCCTTATAAATGCAGACTGCATGACAGTTACAGGCAACACCCTTTCCAAAAACATAATGGCAGCAAAGGTTTGGGATGATTCTGTCATCCGCTCTGTTGAAAACCCTTACAGCAAGCGGGGCGGGCTGGCTGTTTTGAAGGGCAACATTGCCCCGGACGGCTGTGTGGTAAAGCAGAGTGCGGTGGTGGAAGAAATGCTTATACACAGCGGCCCTGCGCGGGTTTTTGAAAGCGAGGAGGATGCCACCGAAGCCATTTTGAGCGGGCAGATTAAAAAAGGGGATGTGGTGGTCATCCGCTATGAAGGCCCCAGGGGCGGGCCTGGAATGCGGGAGATGCTCACCCCCACATCGGTAATTTGCGGCATGGGCCTGGATGCGTCTGTGGCGTTGATAACCGATGGGCGCTTTTCGGGCGGCACCCGCGGGGCGGCCATTGGCCACATATCCCCCGAAGCCATGAGCGGAGGCCCGCTGGCCCTGGTGGAGGAGGGCGACATCATTGCAATCAACATTGTTGAGCGCTCCATCAACTTAAAGGTTGATGATGCTGTGCTGGCCCAGAGGAAAAGTGCCTGGACTCCGCCAGCCCCCAAGATTTCCCGCGGGTACATGGCGCGCTATGCCAGGGCGGTTTCCTCGGCAGACAAAGGTGCGGTTGTGGAATAGTCCCATTGACGCTCCTTTAAGGGAGTTTTTGAAACAGAAGCACTCGAAACAGGAGGTGGAGCTATCAAACTGACCGGCGCTCAAATACTGATGAAGATGCTCGAATCAGAAGGTGTGGACACAATCTTCGGCTATCCGGGCGGTGTTGTGATAGACATCTTTGATGAGCTTGAAAAAACCGACATCCGCCATATCCTTGTGCGCCACGAGCAGGGCGCTGTGCACATGGCCGATGCCTATGCCCGGACTTCCGGCAAGGTGGGAGTGGTTCTTGTTACTTCCGGGCCTGGGGCCACCAACACTGTAACTGGCATTGCCAGCGCGTATCTGGATTCGGTTCCCATTGTGGTTTTCACCGGCCAGGTGCCAACACACCTCATTGGCAACGATGCCTTTCAGGAGGTGGACATTGTTGGCATAACCCGGCCGTGCACCAAGCACAATTATCTGGTCAAGAGCACGGGGGATCTGGCCTACATCATCCGCGAGGCCTTTTACCTGGCCCGCTCCGGGCGGCCAGGCCCTGTGCTTGTGGATTTGCCCAAGGATGTTTCCATTGGCACGGCTACCTTTAAGGAGCCGCCCAGGGAAATAAAGATGCGCACATACAACCCCACCATAGACCCCAACCCCAAGATGCTGTCAAAGACCATTGATGCTCTTCTTGAGGCCAAAAGGCCCATGATATTTGCAGGCGGCGGGGTCATTTCCGCAGGGGCGTCAGAAGACCTCACCACACTTGCGCGGCGGCTTAAAATTCCTGTCACCACAACGCTTATGGGGCTTGGCTCCTTTCCGGGCAGCGATTCGCTTTCTTTGGGAATGATAGGGATGCACGGAACCTACCGCGCCAACATGGCCACAGCCGATGCGGATATCATGCTTGCAGTGGGAGTGCGCTTTGACGACAGGGTTACAGGCAAGGTGGAGACCTTTGCCAACCAGGCAAAAATAATCCATGTGGATATTGACCCGACTTCCATACGCAAGAATGTGCCTGTGTGGCTGCCCATTGTGGGGGACTGCAAAAAGACCCTGGAGGGCTTAAACGCCCTTCTGGAAAACCGGGAGATTGTCTCATCTGTTGAAACCCGCAAACCCTGGCTGAAGCAGATTGAGGACTGGAAAAACGCCAAGCGCCTTGCCTATGAGCAAAAGGACATAATAAAGCCCCAGTATGTTGTTGAAAGGCTTTATGCCCTTACAAAGGGCCAGGCCATCATAAGCACGGAGGTGGGCCAGAACCAGATGTGGGCGGCCCAGTATTACCTGTTTGACAGGCCCAATCAGTTTGTAACCTCCGGCGGCCTGGGAGTCATGGGCTACGGCCTTCCGGCAGCCATCGGGGCCAAGGCAGCCAACCCGGACCGCATTGTTGTGGACATTGCCGGAGACGGCAGCATTCAGATGAACATTCAGGAACTTGCCACGGCGGTTCAGCACAACCTGCCGGTCAAGGTTGTCATTTTGAATAACGGCTATCTTGGCATGGTCCGCCAGTGGCAGCAGTTGTTTTACGGCAAGCGCTACTGCCAGACCACCATGGACTTTCAGCCCGACTTTGTGAAGCTTGCAGAGGCTTACGGGGCCGTGGGCCTGCGGGCCACAAGGCCAGATGAGGTGGATGCCGTGCTTGAAGCGGGCTTGGCCGAGACAAAGCCTGTTATCATGGATTTCAAGGTGGAGCGCGAAGAATGCGTTTACCCCATGGTTCCTGCGGGCAAGGCCATCACCGAAATGCTTCTGACCTGACAGAAAGATACTGATCAACCTGGCGGTCATAAAAAGGGAAACCAATGAATAACTTCATTGCAGATGCAAGCTCAAAGCAGCGCGTTTTGTCCATACTCGTTGAGGACAAGCCCGGCGTCCTCTCCAGAATTGCAGGCCTTTTTTCAGGCCGGGGCTTTAACATAGACAGCCTTTGCGTGGCCGCATCCAATGATCCCGGCGAATCGCGCATAACCATTGTAACGCCTGCGGACCATCATCTTATTGAGCAGATAAAAAAGCAGCTCCGCAAGCTCATCAATGTAATCAAGGTTCAGGATCTTTCCGAGATTCCGGCAGTTGCCCGCGAAATGGCCCTCATCAAGGTTCAGGCCAAGGCCGAGCACAGGGCTGAAATTCTGCGGATTGTAGATATTTTCCGCTGCAAGGTGGTGGATGTTTCCGCTGGGCATTACACCATTGAGGTTACCGGCAACCAGGGGAAGATTGAGGCCCTGCTGGAGCTTTTCAGACCAATGGGGATAAAGGAGATAGCCCGCACCGGCATTGCAGCCCTTTCGCGGGAGGCGGCAAAAACAAACGGCAGACATTGATTCCAAAAGGCCCTTCAGCGGCCAAAAGGCTGCTGAAGGAAAAAATGGCCCTTTAAGGGTTTTAACGGCAGTATTCAAAGGAAAGGCAGTCAAATGGCAAAAATCGATTTTGGCGGAGTGGTGGAAGATGTTGTGACAAACGATGAGTTTTCCCTGGAAAAGGCTAAAGAAATACTAAAGGATGAAACCATCGCTGTCATCGGCTACGGGGTGCAGGGGCCTGCCCAGGCGCTCAATATGCGCGACAACGGCCTTACCAATGTCATCATAGGCCAGCGCGAAGGCGAGCATTACTGGGACAAGGCGGTTGAGGACGGATGGATTCCCGGCAAAACCCTCTTTCCCATTGAGGAAGCAGCCAAACGGGGCACAATAGTCAAATATCTGGTTTCCGATGCAGCCCAGATGCTTTTGTGGCCCACCATTGAAAAATGCCTCAACCCAGGTGATGCCCTCTACTTCTCCCACGGTTTTTCCGTTGTTTACAAGGAGCAGACCAAGATCATTCCGCCCAAGGGCGTGGATGTTTTTCTGGTGGCCCCCAAGGGTTCGGGCAGGAATGTGCGCTTGAATTTTCTGGATGGTTCCGGAATCAACTCCAGCTATGCAGTGTTTCAGGATGCCACAGGCAGGGCCAACGAGCGCTGCCTGGCTTTGGGCATTGCCATCGGCAGCGGGTATCTTTTCCCCACCACCTTTGAAGCCGAGGTGTATTCCGACCTCACCGGCGAGCGTGGTGTTCTCATGGGCTGCCTTGCAGGAGTCATGGAGGCCCAGTACACCCTCTTGCGCAAGCATGGCCATTCGCCTTCCGAGGCCTTCAACGAAACAGTTGAGGAGCTTACCCAGTCGCTTATCCGCCTTGTTGCGGAAAACGGCATGGACTGGATGTTCGGCAACTGCTCCACCACGGCCCAGCGCGGC
>JASEHB010000221.1 GCA_030018745.1 Desulfatibacillaceae bacterium
AATTAACTTATTGTTATTGTAGATTATTGTTTAGATGGGGTGTCAAAGTTCGGTGAACAAGTCCCTGAACGCATGGTTCCATACACATCGCTTTCGAACTTGTTTAAGATATTAAAGAATCTAAAACGATATTACGAGATTCATAAAGCCGATTGCTGACTTGGTTTGCATAATACAAGGTTGGGTGGTTCCCCCCTCATCTCCACTTCACCAGCGTATTCTGTGTGGCGAATTCGCTTTCAAGAAGGCTTATGTCCAAGGGCAGGAGTTTTTCCGGGTCTTTGAAAAGGGAAAGGGCCTGCTGGGGGCATTTTTCCACGCACAGCTCGCAGCCCAGGCAGGCGGCCTGATCGTAGCGCCAGGTTTTTTCCTTAATTTTAATGAGGTCAAAGGGGCAGGCTTTTTCGCATTTTCCGCAAAGGTTGCAGGCTGCTTCATCGCGGGCCACGGAATAGCCCGAAGCAATGTACTGGGTGAGGCCTTTTTCTATTTTAACGGTCTGGGCGCTTGCCTTTATGCCCCCGCAGCAGGAGGGGCAGCAGTTGCAGATGATGCCTGTAAGCCCGCCTGTTGCGGTTTTTATAAATGCCTGGGTTATGTGCCCGGAATTGCGGGCAGCGGAAATTATGTCCAGGGCATCCTGCTGGGTTATCTGCCGGGCATGGTATTTTTCCGCGCAATGCTCCAGCCATATTGGCGCAAAGTCTTTGCCTATGGCAATGCAGCAGGCAAGGGGCTGACAGCGCTCGCTTTCGGGCTGGTTAAGCTTGCAGGGGCAGTCCATCACCGCAATGAGCTTGGGGTCGCGGAATATTACATTGTGGGCGTAGCGAAAGGGTATGACCTTGCGGGATTCATCTGCCCCCAGGTTTATGTCATGATCCAGGGAGAGGATTTTTTTTACATCATCCCTTGAAAGAACCTTTGAGTGATACCTGTTGAAAACCGCCCTGGGAACAAGCCGGAAAGGCGGAATCCACCCTAAAAAGCGCGCGCCGTTTTTGGCCACAAAAAGGCTCGCCGCCACATAGTGCTTGTGGTAGTAAAAGTAGAGAAAGTTGTGGGCGGCCTTGTCTATCCGCAAGCCGTGGCGTTTTAGAATATCCCTTGAAGAAGGCTTCATTTTTTACCCGGTGGTTTTTATTTCGTCCTTGCCCCTGCGCCAGGCTGCATAAGTAAAGAAGGTTACAAGCCACATACCAACCCCGATAAGCCAGAGCATTACCCCTTCGGGTATGGACTCCCATCTGGCGCGGTACTCAAAAACATTTGTCGCAAGACCCATGAAAAGCAGGAAGGGCATCAACTGCCACAAAATGCCGGGCTTGAACTTTGTTTTTACCTGCCGGGTCTGGGAAAAGGAGTCTGCAAGGCTTATCCTGCGAGCGTCAAAACCCACAAAAAGGGCGTTTATGCCCAAAATCATGAGCATTATTATGTGACCCACAAAGCGCACAAACCAAATATCCAGGCCGCTTGCCTGGCTCTGGTCCTCATGGATGACCTGTATGCCTGCAAGCTTCTGCCCCCAGGTCTGGCCGTTTTTCTTTTGCAGGAGCACCTGCACAAAAAAGACCAAAGCCACCGGCAGGCCTATTATCAAGGAAAGGGCCGCCTGCCATGCTGTGCCTTTGTTTTCAAAGGCCTGAAAAATGCTTTCAGAGTATTCCGCACGGATGAACATGTCTGCGGGTATGAAAAGCAGCAGAATAAGGCAGCCCATGAGCAGAAGGCTCTGCACAGAGGCAAGGATGCGCCTGCCAAGGGGCGCTGTGGGCCGCCGGGCAAGGATAACCTTGACTGTTTCGCCCTGAATGCCCTCCTTCACCCTTTTGGGTTCCGGCTTGAAAAAGGGCTTTACCGCAGGCTCTTTTGCATTTTCTTTGTCTTCTGCCGGGGTTGGCAGGGCCTGCTCCTTTTCCAGAAGCTCAAGCCAGGCAGACTCCAATGCCCCTAAAATGCCCTGCTCCGGTATGGGCATGGCCGTAAGGGCGGGTTCCTCCTCAAGGGCTTTGCCAATGCCCGTGGCAAGGGCGTGGGCATCCTGCTTTATTATGGTGGGCATTTGGCCGGAAAGAAAATCATAAGTAGGCCTGTCAATTATCAGATTTGGATTTTTTTGGTGAACAAGGCCGACAAAATTGCGCAATGATGCAAGAAGCATCTGGCCCTTTACGCCTTCAAAATCGTTGAACACAATTTTGCTGGTATCCACCATCAAAGGGCGGCGCTGGCCCTTTTCAAAAAGAAAGAGGGTGAATTTTTTTTCGCCTGCCTCCTGATGCCCGAAAACACAAAGCGCCCTTACAGTTTCAAAGGGTATCTGCTCCCTGTCAAGGCGGTTGATTCCCAGATTGCCGTTGGCCCCGGTGAAACGGGGGCAGGCAAGGGGTGCAAAGCGGTCGTCCTGGGCGATTGGCCCGGCCGAAAATATTTTTATGCTGCGGCCCAAAGGGGCGGCCACGGCAGCAGGGGCAGATTCCTGCGCCTTCCCGACACCCTCCTGCCCAGGCATGGCCTGTTGCTCATCGTCCTTGGCGCTTACAGCCTGAACATGGCATACAGCCCCGGCCTCCTCAAAGACCTTGGCATAGGAAATGGCCGTGGCAATGTCCAGACTCTGGCGGATGACAGGACCATGTGTTTCAAAAAGAGCCTCTATCTGCTCCAGGTCCATCTCCAAAAGCCGGGCCAGGTTTCGCTTTACATGGCTGACCTTTTTGCCCGGATAGACAACGCCAGAGAAAACCACCTTGAAGCGCGGCGTCTGCATTTTGGCTCCTTTTGCTTTTTCCTGCATAAAGGTTGGCGTTTTTGCCGGGATTTTACTGCTGCCAGCCCCCTGACGCAACCGGGTACGGCTTTTTGCCGGGCTGCGATATAACCTGCCCGGCCTGACTTTTTTGCGGACAGAAGGCCAATTGGGCTTTTTACCCTGGCAATAATACTCCAATTGACAGGTTTTACACAATAAGCAAAAGGCGCGTCAACAGTGCATAAAAAAAGGGGCCTGCCTTTTAAAGGCAGACCCCCCTGGTTTTTTTTGAAGTTGATGCCCTATTCTTGGGCACTTGGCGGCATATTCACCTCCGCCAGATCCGGCCCCAGATACACCCGCTCATTTTCGCCCAGCACGCCCAAAGACAGGCAGATGAGCGTCCACAGATGCACGGTGTGGAATCCGGCCTCGTAATGCTCGGAAAGATCGTGAACCTGGGCATGGCAGTTGTGGCAGGGGGTTATGCAGTAGTCTGCCTTGGTGGTGAGTATCTGGTTGAGCTTGACCTTGCCGTAGGCCCGGCGCTCATCAGGATAGCCGCTTTGCAGAAAGCCACCTCCTCCTCCGCAGCAGAAGTTGTTGGAGAAATTGGGGGTCATGTCCACAAAGTTTTCCTCGCCCACAACGCTTTTGACCACAAAGCGCAGATCTGCTGCAACCGGGTCGCCAAAGGATTTTCTCACAAGCTGGCAGGGGTCCTGCACCGTGAACTTGACGCGCAGGTCCTTGTTCCAGTCGGAGTTCACTTTGAGCTTGCCCTCGCGAATCCACTGGGCGTACCAGCTTATTATGCTCTGAATTTCAAAGTTGTAGGGGATTTTGAATTTTTGCAGTCCGGCCCGGACTGCGAAGAGTTCGTGCCCTCACTCGGTGTTGAGCCAGACCTTGCAGCCAAGGTCCTCCACGGCCTTGACCTTCACCTCCAGTATGTGCTTCCAGGCATCGTTATCAGCCATGAACATGCAGTAGTTTTCCGCTGCCCAGCCCTTTGTGCCATAAGTCCAGTCTGCCCCGGCAAGGTGCATTATCTTCCACAGGGGTACCATTTCATCCGGCTCGGTAACAGGCTCGCGGGAGTTCTGGTTCAAAAAGAAGTAAGCCCCCTGCTTGTTGACAGGGGCTTCAAGCTCCTCCCAGCCGGGCTGGGTTTCGCGCACTTCTTCAAGAACATCCTCCACCACGAACTGGAAGTCCTCTTCCGTGGCGCCCATTGCAGAGCAGGTGTCGTTGCGAAGGGCCATGTCGCATGAGCCTAAAATGCCCTTGGGCCTTTCCTCGCGGGGCCACTGGCCGCGCATATTGAACACAAGCTGGGGGATGTTTATCTGCATGGGGCATACATAGATGCACCTCATGCACATGGTGCACATCCAGGACCAGGGGTGCTTTTTAAGCTCCTCGTCCATGCCCAGGGCCGCCATGCGCAAAAACTTGCGGGGGTCCATGTCGTGAAGACCTGTTGCCGGGCAGCCTGAAGAGCACATTCCGCAGGTAAGGCAGAGATTCAAGTTGCCGCCTTCGGGCAAAAGCTTGGCAATCTCGTCCTTTAGGGTGCTCTCCTTTCTTTTCTTTAACCTTATGACCTCTTCTGCCATGATATGAAAAACCCTCCTCAAAAAAAGGGGTTGGAGCGCGGCAGCCGCAAAGCGCCGCACCTTTGCCGTTGGTAATCTTTTTATGCGTCCGTTGCCACTATCAAAAAAAACCTTAATTTTTGCAAGGTGTTTGAGCAACCCAGCCCAAATCAGACAATTTATATCAAGAATACATCGGCAGGTCAATTGCCGGAGAGCGTTTTTGCGGCCCTTGTCCTGACAGGTGATTCCTCTTTCCGGCGTCTTTACGCAAGGGGAATCCAGGGCCAGCGCATTTGAAAAAGAACGAATTTGTTTTGGCTTTCTTCCCGGATATGGCAACAAGCCGTCATGGGCGCTTCAGGCTTTGCATCCGGAACAAAATGACAGTTCCGGTTCTTTTTGAGCAATCTGCTTTTTTTTCGTGCTTTTCGTGGTTCAAACAGCCGTTTTTTGCCCCTTGCTGGGCGCAAAGGCCCTTCAAGCAGGGCCTTTGGAAATGAAGAAGAAAACAGCAATTATTCGCCACGAAAAACACGAAAAACACGAAAATATACAAAGAAGCCAATCCACCGTCTTGTCTGCAAAAGCGGCAATTCCCGCAAAAAGCCGTCATCGGCGTTTAAAATGCGCCCGCAGGCCTTAAATTTTCAACCCTTCAAACCGCCCTGCTCGTTTGTGGTTTTATTTTTTTTCCC
>JASEHB010000222.1 GCA_030018745.1 Desulfatibacillaceae bacterium
AAAATGGTTAAAGGCAATGACTGCGGGAATGGCCGCGGCCAGACCCGCTGCCGTGGCCACCAGGGCCTCGGAAATGCCAGGGGCAACAACGGAAAGGGTTGCCGAACCCCTTAAACCAATGCCGTGAAAGGCGTTCATTATGCCCCATACCGTGCCGAAAAGCCCGATAAAAGGGGCTGTGTTGCCTGCCGTGGCAAGAAAGGGCACGAACTGGCTTAACCTGGAAATCTCCATCTGGGTGGCCCGGCGCAGGGTGCGCTCCACGGTGAGGCGCAGGCCAAACCCTGCCCCTTGCAAATTCTGGGCAGCATAAGCATTGCCCTCCCCTTCAGGCTGATTTGGCCCCATCTGGCGGGTAAGCTCAAGATAGGCCATGCGAAAAGCCCTTGCCATGGGGGCATCGCGCATCTTCTTTGCCTGGGCGAATGACTTTGCAAGATCGCCCGTGCGCCAAAGGGAATCCAAAAACAGGGCGTTCTGCCGCCTTGCCGTGCGAAGCTGTATTATCTTGGTGAAAATAATGGCCCAGCAGGCAATGGAAAAACCTAAAAGAACAAGCAGAACCATGCGGACCATAGGCCCGGCATTGAGAATAAGCCTTATGACTTCAGTATCGGAAACAATCATGGGTGCAATTCAATTGGCAAGGGTATTGGGAAAAGCCTCATGCTGATTTAACCTGACGCCCCCCGTCACGGGGCAATGCAGAAAAATATTCTCTTGCCTACATTTATACCTCAAAGCTTCCTGTGTCAAGAAAAGCCGGGGGCTTTGGCCCCCTTAAGGCTCTTCCGGCAAGGCCGGTTCCAAAGGCTTATGCACCCCAAGGGCCACAAACCTGCCCCCTTGGAGCCTTTGCATTTCAAACCCGTGGCCTGTCATTTCGCCCGTATCATCAAAGCCGATGCTTCCCAGCGGCGTTTCCGTTTTTCCTGCGCGCAGGGCGCTGGCAAGCAACGCGCCCTTTTGACAGCCGGAAATTTCCAGGGCTTCAAAAAGGGCCTGCAAGGCAGCGTAAGCGTTCAAATAAAAGGGGGAAGGCTCTGCAAAGTGAATATCCCTGTATTCCAGAACAAGTTTTTCGGCCAGCGGGTTCTCCAGAATGTTGGGAAGCAGGCAGGCAAAGACTCCGGCGGAATAATCGCCCGCTTCCTTTGCAAATGCCTTATCAGCAGCAACGCGCTGGTCAGCGACAAAGGCTGTTTCAAGGCCCTTATTCCGCATGGCGGCAAGCATTTGAGCACTGTCGGAAGGATGTCCGAAAAAAATAAGGGCCTGGGCGTCAACCGCGCCAATGCGCTCTGCAAGCTCTTGCCAATCGGCCCTGTCCGGGGCGAAAAGCTCCAGAAGAACCACTTTTGCATGGGGCGCATCTCTTAAAAAACCTGCTGCAAACTCTGCCTGCATGGTGTCATAAACGCCAAAACCAGCGACAACCGCTATGCGCTGCGCCCCAAGAAAGCTGACAGCAAAGTCTGCCATAAGCCGCGCCTGGGCGTCATCTGGCGCTATGGTGCGAAAAAAAAGGGGATAAAGCCCGCTTTGGGTAAAGGAAATTTCCGTGGCGCAGGGGGAAATGACCACAGTTTCCGCCTCCTGGTAAATATCAAGCACAGCCATTGCGGAAGTTGAGCAAACCGGGCCTATAACTGCATGAGGGTTGGCATTGACGAGCAGTTTTGCTGCGGAAACGGCCTGCTCCGCCATGCAGGAATCGTCTTCTGAAATTATCTCCACCCTTTGCCCGCACAGGCCGCCTTGCCTGTTGGCCTTTTGGGCAAGGATTTGGGCTGCATGGAGCAGAGAGCGCCCGTAATTGGCCGCCTCGCCCTCCACAGGCCCCATCACGCCTATTATTACCGGCTCCTGGCCAAAGGCAGGCCCGGCCAAAGGGGCAGCCTCCTTTGTGCTGTCCGTTGCCCCTTGCCTTTCGCAGGCCATTGCCGCAAAAAGCAGGGCCAGGATGATGACCGCCATTGCTGCAAGGCCCATTGCCTTAAATTTTTGGCTTTTTTTCATTTTGCAGGCGCCTGCTTTTTCATATCCGCCAGATTGCCGCCCCGGCAGGGGGCTTTGCCCAACTGCCTGCCAAGCCAGTGCTTGAAGGCAAGCCTGTTGAAATAAGCCGTGAGCCTTTGGGGCAAGGCAGACGGCAGGGGCAACTTGTCACCGCCAAAAAGGACATCCGCAAGGTGAATGCTTTTAATGCCTTTATTCAGAAATTGCATACAGCCCGCGCAATAGGATACCACAAGGCGGCTGCCTGCCTCCTTATGTCTTTTGCGGGTCCAGGCATCTGCCAGGGAGGGGTTTAGACTTTTCACAGCCCCGCCCTCCCCGCAGCAGAGGGCTTTTGCCCTGCAATGATTCATCTCCTGCAAGTCAAAACCCCGCTTTGCAAGAAGCAGACGCACGGCATCGTGAACGCTGCCAGCCCCGCGAAGGGCGCAGGAGTCGTGCACAGCCGCCTGCTCGCCGTCAAATACCGGGTCAAAATCAGCCTGTTGAGCGAGTATCTCCCACGCGCTTATCACCTCAAGGCCCGCGCCGTATTCGACAAAAGTTTTCTGGCATCCAGGGCAGGCGCAGACAATTTTTTTTATGCCGCAGCCGGTAAGGGCCTGCACCAGGGGGAAGAAAACCTCCTCGAAGCGGGCCTGGCGGCCCAAGTCGTGGGACGGCCTGGCGCAGCAGCAGAGAAGCGCCCCAAGATTTGGCACAAGGCCTTGCAAAGACAAAAAAAGCTGCCTTGTCTGGCGGGGCCTCATGCCTGGCAGGGCGCAACCGGGAAAGAAAACCGTGGAGCAGCCCTGGGGCAGGCCATACCATGTAAAGGGGCGCCAAAACCCCAATGCCTCATAGTCTTTCAGGCCCTTGTGCTGCGGAAAACAGCCCATGCCAAGGCGCACCGCCTCCCGGCGCATGAGCCAGAACATCCCTGCCGGGTCTGCGGCCTTTGGGCAAATCTCTGTACACAGGCCGCAGAGGCTGCACAAAAAGGCCCGCTCATGGTGAGCCGGGTTGGCCGGGTCATACTCTGCGGCAATTTTGCCGGGCTTGCCGTGCTGCTGCAAAAAGGCGCAATGCCTGCGGCATGACTGGCACGAATCGCAAAGCTCCATCACCTGGGCCAGAAGCCTGGCCAGGTCCGGGGACAGGCAGGGCGAGGGGCTGTTGTAGACCGCAGCACAGGAAGGGCCTGGCTCTTCAGACATGAATTTTGCCCCCTTCCCATCTGTTTTCTGCGGCCTTTTCCAGGGCCTGGGTGAGAATCTGCATATCCTGGGGCACAGGCGCTTCAATTACCAGCCTTTTTCCGCTTGCAGGGAGGATAAGGCTCAAGCGGAATGCGTGAAGCATCTGGCGGCCGGGAAAAGGCGTCTTTCCGGCAACGGAATCCGGCAGTTTCTTGCCTCTTTTTTTGCCTGCATAAACGCTGTCGCCGATGACAGGATGCCCAAGAGCAGCCAGATGCACCCTTATCTGGTGGGTGCGGCCCGTGTGTATGTCAATTTCCAGAAGGGCCGCATCTGCAAAACGCCGGGCCACGCGCCACAGGGTAAGGGCCTGGCGGCCTTTTCCGGCAGCCATTTTCTTTCTCTGGTCCGGATGCCTGCCCACAGGCATATCCACAATTCCCGAATCTTTTTCCGGCACGCCGAAAACCAGGGCAAGGTAGGTTTTTTCCACTGTTCTGGCGGCAAACTGCCCGGAAAGGGCCTGATGGGCTGCATCATTTTTTGCTGCAACCAGAACCCCGGAGGTGTCCTTGTCCAGCCGGTGCACAATGCCGGGCCGCAAAAGCCCTCCCACACCGGAGAGATCTCTGCAATGATGAAGAAGCGCGTTGACAAGTGTGCCGCTGATGTGTCCCGGGGCAGGATGCACCACAAGGCCCGGCGGCTTGTTCACCACAACCAGGTCTGAATCCTGATAAAGGATGTCTATTTCCAGGGCTTCTGGAAGGGCCTGGCAGGGTTCAGGCTTTGGCAGGCTGGCGGTAACCGCCTGGCCGGGCGCAAGCTGATGGCTTGGTTTTTTCGGGGACCCGTCCACAAGGGCATGGCCCTGGCGGACAAGGCGGGCGGCCTGGCTGCGGGAAAGGCCGTCGATTTTGGCGCTCAAAAAAGAATCCAGGCGCAGGCCCATATCGCCCTGGCTCACAAGAAAACGATAATCGGCTACGCCTGGCATGATTTATTTATCAGCTTACCAGCAGGGATTCAATCTCGCTCAAAATGGTGTCTTCCGTTGTTGAGCGGGCAATGGAAAGCTCCTTGAGCAAGAGAGTCTGGGCTGTGTCCAGAAGTTTTCTCTCTCCAAAGGAGAGGTCCTTCTGGGATTTTAAAAGGTAGAGATCCCTGAAAACCCCGGCCACCTCAAAGAGGCTGCCTGTCTTTATCTTGTCCATGTAATCCCGGTAACGACGGTTCCAGGTCTGGTTGTCAGGGGGTATCTCCTTTTCACCCAGTATTGCGTAAACCGAGGAAACATCCTTTTCGCAGATAATCTCCCTTAATCCCACAGAGTCAACATTCTGCATGGGGATCATTATGACCATGTCGTTTTCAAGGATGCGCATTATGTAGAACTTCTGCTCTTCGCTGTTTATCACCCTGCTTTCAAGGGCCTCTATGCGCCCGACACCGTGGGCAGGATAAACAGCCAAATCCCCCACCGTGAAAAGCTTGTTGACGGGCTGCCCGTTTCTTCCGGCCCCCTCATTGCCCTTGACGGTTCTTTTTTCCATGTTTTTCACACTTTCTTGCACCCTGCCTTTGAGTCCGGACAAACTGGGATAACTCCTTAATTTTCCGGCAAAAAGCGCAATCCCGAATTCTCCTGGGCGGTCAAGCCCAAAGGTTCAGGTTTTGTCGTCATAAAAAGGCATTTTTTTCCTGCCCGCCCTGTTTTCCCTTTTAAGGGCAGGCTATGCCCCTTTTAAAACCCCGCAGGCTGTTTTCACCGGCCTTCCGGGCATGGCAACGCAAACAGCCCGCCGCACA
>JASEHB010000223.1 GCA_030018745.1 Desulfatibacillaceae bacterium
GGGTGTTTGCAGGGGGCAGCAGCGCAATGAACAACGGGCTTTTTGAAAAAACAGAACGGAAAGTCCCTTGCAAAACCTCAAATTCCCCCGGCATTGGCATACAGTATGATCTTTCCATTGTGATTCCGGTCTATAATGGCGCTTTGTTTCTGGAGGCAACCCTTTGCACTGTGCTTAAGTTTATGGAAACGCTGCCTCTGGCCTTTGAGCTGATTGTTGTAAATGACGGAAGCACTGATTCCACGCCTGAAATTCTGTCCAGGCTGGAAGCCAGATTCCCGCAGATACGCGTAATCGGGTATCCAATCAACCGGGGTAAGGGTTATGCAGTGCGGCAGGGTATGCTGGCTGCCAAATCAGGTTTTATCCTTTTTATGGATTGCGACCTGGCTGTACCCCTGGATTTTCTGCCCAGCGTTATTGATGAGCTGCAAAAGGGGGCAGATATTGCAATTGGCTCCCGTCATCTGCCAGGGGCTGCCATTGCCATGCCCCAAGGCCGGTTAAGAGCTTTTTTGGGAGAGATTTTCCGGCAAATGGCGATTAATGTCTTTTGCCTTCCTGTGTCAGACATAACCTGCGGGCTTAAAGGCTTTTCCTTTCAGGCAGCAGACTCGGTTTTTTCTCTGGCCCGCATAAACCGCTGGTCATTTGATCTTGAAATTCTTTTTCTGGCAAAAAAACTTGGCCTTAACATAAAGGAAATTCCGGTTGTCTGGAATCATCGCCAAGGCTCAACGGTTCGCCCTATCCGGGATGCTTTGGTCTGCCTTGTTGATATGTTGCGCATAACATATTGGAATTTAAAAAATGAATACAAGGCCGGAAATGGATGATGTTTCCCGCTTCGTTAGCCCGGCGTCACAAATCCGCCACAACAGTGTTTGGATTTTTGCGCTGGTTGCCGTGCTTCTGCTTGTTCACGCAGGGCTCGCTTTTTCCAGCATCCTTACAAAATCTGATAGTTGCGATGAAAACGCCCACATACTTGCCGGTTATACTTATTGGAAATTCAACGACTTTCGCCTTCAGCCCGAAAACGGCAATCTGCCCCAGAGAATTGTAAGCCTTCCGCTGCTTTTTCTTTCCCTCAACCTGCCGGATGAAAACTCTTCCCTTTGGCAGGAATCAGATGTCTGGAGGCTTTCACACCAATTTTTCTTCAAGGAGGGTAACAACTTCAGGCTCATGCTGTTTGCAGCACGAGGCATGGTTATTCTGGCAAGCATTCTTTTGGGCATTGTGGTGTTTGCGTGGTCCAAAAGTCTTTTCGGTGCGGCAGGAGGCCTGATTTCCCTCACCCTTTATGCTTTTAGCCCCACAATGCTTGCCCATGCGCGGCTGTCAACATCAGATATGATTGTCACCCTTTTTTTTCTGCTTTGCACCGGAGCGCTATGGCGGCTTGCCTGTCGCATAAACCCCAAAACGCTTCTTTTGGCAGGGGCGGCTGGAGCGGGCCTTGTCCTTTCCAAAATGTCTGGGGTGCTTATTGCCCCCATCTGGCTGGTGTTAATGGTTTTTGCAGCCTGGCGGAAAAAGCCCATCGAAATTAAACTGCCAAAGCTGGAAATGACCGTAAACATCAGGGCCGGACGCTTTGGCGCACTGATACTGGCGTCCCTTATATGGGTTGCGATAGCCTGGGTTTTAATCTGGTCTTTTTACGGCTTTCGTTACAGCGCCTTTGCCCACCCTGCCCCGGAGCAAAGCAACTTTTTAAAACCCTGGGAAAACGAACTTGCCTTAATTGAAACAGCCGCGCCAATAATTGGATGGGCGCAGGAAAACCGCATCCTGCCGGAGGCATATCTTTATGGCCTTACCTATACCCTGGCCCATTCAAAATTTCGGGAGGCTTTTCTGGCAGGCAATTACAGCATGACCGGCTGGTGGTATTTTTTCCCGTTCAGCTTTCTTGTCAAAACTCCGCTTTCACTTCTTCTGCTTCTTGTTCTTGCAGCCTGGCTTCTGTATTCAAAATCTCCGCCCGAAAAGGGACGCATTTTTCCGCTGCTGGCCTTTTTTGCTGTTTACTGGCTGTTTTCCATAACTTCAAACCTCAACATAGGCCACCGGCATATACTGCCCATATATCCTGTTGTCTTCATTCTATGCGGATCCTGCTCAATCTGGCTTGCCCGCAAAAATCTTTTGCAAAAGCTTGTTGTGGCAGTTCTTGTGTGTACCTTTGCCCTCGAATCAATTCTTGTTGCGCCTCATTTTCTCTCGTTTTTCAACCGGGCGGCCGGTGGGCCGGAAAACGGCTACCGCCTTCTTGTGGACAGTTCTCTGGACTGGGGGCAGGATCTTCCATCCCTAAAAAAGTGGCTTGATGAACAGGGCCTGCAAAATCAGGATCACACGCCGGTTTACCTGTCATATTTTGGCTCATCAAGCCCCATCCACTATGGCGTACAGTATTGGCAACTGCTTGGATATCCGGTCTTTTCCGCCTGGGATTCCAACCTGGAAATACCTGCGCCCTTTGAGCTTGTTCCCGGAATTTACTGCATAAGCGCCACATTGCTACAACAGCTTTATGTAAGATTTCCGGGAAGATGGTGCCAGCGCTATGAGTTATGGTATCAGACATTTGGGCCGATAGCAGAAAAGTATTACTCGTCAGATATGGATGATTCCCGGCAATACAATCTTCTGGTTGAGAAGGCAGGGGGAATACAACGCCTTGAATACATATTGAGCGGTTACCAATGGCTCCGCTTCGGGCGGCTTTGCCAGCAGTTGCGCCAAAGAGAGCCGGATGCCTATGCAGGTTATTCAATCCTTATTTACCGGGTTGAGCAAGAAGAGCTGGATATGGCTTTAAAGGGCGCACCTGCCCAACTCCATCCGGATTCCGGCATAAAGGACCGTGAGCAATTCATGAATGCAATGCGGTTAAAGCAATCCCAACCCTTGAGCAGGTGAGACATCCTTTTTGCCTCAAAGAAAAGGCCGAATATACAGCCGGAAAGATGAATTTCACTCCCCTGTTTTTTTTGCCCCTTCAACAGACGCTGGCTCAAAAGCCATCTGCACGGAATACTCCTGATTTGTCTGGATATCTGCAATACGAAGGTGGAGTTTTGAGGCGCTTTGGGCCTCTGCCGGAAAAAAGAGTATGCCAAAGGCAAGGCCGTTTGCAGGCAACTTTTTGTTCTCAAGGGATTTGTCAGTCAAGTCGCGCATGATTTCCCTGCGGGCAGAGCTGTCATCCATACCAGCGGCCCCGCCCAAAGTTGCCCCGGCGGCTCCGCCCACCGCAGCACCCTTGCCAACGGAGGCTGCAACATCCTCGCCCGTGACAATGCCCACAGCAGCGCCTATCAATGCCCCTGCCGCAGCGCCGTATATGCCGCCCTTGGCCCCTGTTTTGGCCACAGCCTGGGCCTGGGACCACTGGGTGGCCCGCTCGTATGCAAGGTGATTGGGCAAAAGGGGCCACAGGTTTCACTGCTCATCCTCCAAAAAGGTCTGGGCCGCATTCACTTCAAACTCGCTGCTGCCCGTATTGCTGAAAACAACCTCCACAGGCAGCATTCCGGCTTTTAGTATGTTGAAACCGAAAATTCCGGCAGCCTCTTTTTCATCTGCAAAGGCCCTTGAGCCAAGCTCCAGACCTGCCACCATTGTGTAGTTGGAATGGGCCGAAGGGGCTTTGAAAGGCAGGGGCGTTGCCTTGTAGGCTGTTGAGCAGGCGGTGAAAGGCAAAAAGAATAGAATAAGGGCCAAAGCCATGCAAGAAAGCTGGCGGGTTTTTGTTCCCATAAAAGTACCTCCTTTTAAAAAAGGCATCCCTGCGACATTTTTCACCGGGCCTGGCAGGCCCGGCAAGGGATTTTATTTTAAAGCCTCGTAAACATCTTCTATTATTTTTGTTGAAACTGTTGACATGGCACGGCTCATGGCTCCTGCCACACCTTTGGGGCTTTTGCTCTCTGCAACTTGGGTTTGAGCGTATGTTCTCTGAAAAACCACCTGTTTTGAAGGGTCAGGCTCCTTTTCCACAGTCAGAACCACCGAAACCTTTAAAACTGCCTGCCAGGGGTCTGAAATGCTGCTCTCATAAAAGGCGTCCACCCGGCCTTCCAGGGCATGGGTGGGGGCTGCATAGGCATCTCCGTAAAGGGCTGCATCAAAAAGGCCGGAAGCATCCATATCCCTTGCCAGAAAATAGCCCACAAGCTCATTGGGCTTGGCGCGCCAGCGATGATAATAGTATTCTTTGGCAGCAAAAGGGGCATCCTTGTAAACTATACGGGTGGTGGATATTTCAGGCGAGGATGTAAATCCGGCAAGCCTTAACACAACAGGTATCGCATCCCTGCCCTCAAATACCCCCGGCTCGTATTCCAGGGTGTAATAGCTTGTGTCGGGCCTTGGGGTGCGTGCACCCAAAGAGCACCCGGCAATAACCGCTGCCATCACAAGCAATAAAAGCAGTGCAAGCCAAAACCGCGCCTTTCCAAAACCCTTTTGCAAACAGGAATAAACCATTGCAAGCCTCTTTAAGTTTTCCGTTGAGCCAGATGGTGCCGCTTTTTACTATTGGTCAGAAAAAGGGCGGGGCCGCGGCGGCTCTCCACGGAGAAGAAGCGCCGGATCGCGGGAGAGTTCTTCAAGAAGCTCATCCAGGTTTCTACTTGCCCGCTCCACATTCTGGGCTGCCACCGTAAGATGCCTGGCAAGCTGGGCCACACTCTGCTCTGTGTTGGCAACCAGTTTGGCGCCTTGCTGGGCTGCTGCCCCGGCCTGCTCTGCAAGCTCCTGAAGTTGGATCACAGCCAGCCGCACATCCTTCCTGTTCTCCTCAATCAAGACCTTTGCCTCGTTAACCGCCTGGGTAACGGAGTCAAAGGTTTTTCCGGCCTCTATTGCAGCCGAATCCACATTTTGACCGGCGGTTTCAACACTTGCCAGAATACGGTCCCATCGCTGGTTTTCAAGTATGTTGTTGAGGTTGTCCAGAC
>JASEHB010000224.1 GCA_030018745.1 Desulfatibacillaceae bacterium
GTTTGGCATACGCCAGCCTTGTCGAGAATTTGCCTTATCTTGTGAGACAACTCCACAAGGTCAAAGGGTTTTTGGATAAAGCCATGGCAGCCGTCTTTGAGAATTTCGGCAGCCTGATAATCCGCGGTGTAACCGCTGCACAAAAGAACCCGCACGCCCGGATGTTGCTGCTTTAACCTTTTGTAGGTTTCGCCGCCCATCAAGTCGGGCATTATCATATCCAGCAGCACAAGGGCAATTTCGTCCTTGTGCTGCTGGTAAACTTTTATGGCCTCCTGCCCGCCTTTGGCCACAAGAACCTTGTAGCCAAGAACGGAAAGCATTTCCCGGTTTATTTCCAGAACCCTCTCCTCGTCATCCACCAGAAGGATGGTTTCCGTGCCTTTAACAGCCTGGAGCATGGGCTTTTCCTCAATCACCGGAGTTCTTTGCGAGGCGGGCAGATAAATGACAAAAAGGGTTCCCTCTCCTGGGCTGCTTTCAACGCTGATTCTGCCTTTGTGGGAGCGGATTATGCCATAGGCGGTGGCCAGCCCCAGGCCCGTTCCCCTTCCCCTGTCCTTGGTGGTGAAGAAGGGGTCAAAAACCCTGCGGACGGATTCCCCATCCATTCCCACGCCCGTGTCCCTTACAAGCAGGCGCACGAATGGCCCTGGCTCAAGCTCCAGGCTGCTGGCAGTCTGCTCATCCAGCAAATTGTTTTGGGTGGTAATGAAGATATCCCCGCCCAGCGGCATGGCCTGCCAGGCATTTACAAAAAGGTTGAGCAGAACCTGCTCTATCTGGCCGCTGTCCACCTCCACTGTCCATACATTGGGAGTGAAGCTGGTATGGATGGGAATTTCCTTTTTTGTGCGGCCAAAAAGCCTTACAGCCCTCTCCACAAGAGCGTTTATATCTGTTGGCTTGACCTCGAAGCTGCTTCCCCTGGCAAAGCCTAAAAGCTGACGGGTGAGCCTTTCCGCTGCCCGTATGTGCTCCTCCATGTTGTTGAGCCGCTCAAAATGGGGATGTGCCTTTTCCGTACCCAGCAGCATAAGGCTCACATTGCCCTGAAGCCCCATGAGGAGATTATTGAAATCGTGGGCTATGCCGCCGGCAAGGGTGCCCAGAGCCTCCATTTTCTGGGCCTGCTCATGGCGGGCAGCCAGCCTTTCCCGCTCCTGCTGGGCAAGCAGCCTGGCGGTTGCGTCCCTTACAATTCCGCGAAAACCCGCAGCCCTGCCCTGCTCATCCTTAAGAAGAGCTGTTGAAAGCTCCAGGGTCTTTTTTGAGCCGTCCTTGCAAAAAATTTCGTAGTCGGAAACCGTTACCCCCCGTCCGGTGCGGAACACCTGGTTGAAGATATCGTACATCCGCCGTGATGTTTCTTTTGTGGTGTACAATCTGTTATTAAGCCCCATAAGCTCTTCGGGAGGGTAGCCCATCATCTTCGACAGAGCAGGATTGAAGAATGTAATATTCCCGGAAATATCAGTCTCGTAATAACCCTCATCAATTCCTTCCAGGATGAGGCGGTATTTTTCCTGGGACGCAACAAGCGCACTCTGGGCTGCCTTGAGCTGGGCTAGGTCAACCGCCACCTCCAAGGCCCCGGTGCGGCGGCCCGTTGCATCAATCATGGTTTTTATTGTCACCAGGGCCGGAATCTGCTCCCCGGACTTGCCAAGAAGAGTCACCTCCCTGGAAAGAGCCTCGTCCTTGTCAAAATAGTTGGTGGCCCCGAAAAGGTCTTCCCATTCATCGGCAACATGGAGCATGGCAGCGGGCCGATCAATGACCTCATCCTGCGAATAGCCCAAAAGTTTGCTGGCCCCCGGCGAAAAACCGGTTATTTTGGGGTCCTGCCTGTTCATGTCCATGGTGATAAAGGCAACGCTGTCCGCAGCCTCGAAAATGGCGCTCAAATGGGCCTGGCGGGCCTGGAGTTCCATCTCCATTTCCTTGCGTCTGGAAATATCCCTGGTTATGCCGACAATTCCGGTAATATTGTCCTTGTCATCCCTTGTGAAAGCTGCCGTCACCTCGGCCCATACAGCGCCACCGCCTTTTGTGGTGTATTCCGCCTCCAGGGTCATGGTGCCGGGAAGGTCTTCGGGATTGGTTCCAATCTGGCCCAGAAGATTGTGAAAAATCTCCATGATTCTATTATAGGAATCTTTTGTAAGGACTGTCTTTAAGGGCTGGGAGAGGGTTTCCTCTGCTGTGTAGCCCCGCAGGTGATACACGCTTGGGCTGCAATAGTTTATTTTCAGATTCAAATCCGCAGTCCAGATAACATCGCGGGAGTGCTGGGCCAGAAGGCGGTAGCGGCGCAGGCTCTCCTCAAGACTGGCTTCCATTTCCGTGGCGCGGACAATGTCATCCACAAGGGAATAGCCCATGAGAAGAAGCATTCCCAGGTACGCATATTCAAACAGATAAACATTGGCAAGAAACCCCATCGCCACAAGGGCGTCATTGCTCATGGCAACAATGAGAAGCCCCATTGCCACAGCCAGCCGGTTGGCCCTGGCCCCTGGAAAGCTTTTTCTGTATTTGAAAATGCGGATTATGGCCCAGATGCAGGCAGCCGCAAAGAATGCCCCCTGGATATAGCACAGGAGGCCTAACGCCGCCTCGTGATATGTTATGGAAACACCAAAGGGAAGGCTTACATTTTTAATGGCCGAATTGTGGGGAACGACCACCAATGGGTAGGGAAAAATGCTGCCCGCAAGGCCGAAAAGGGCCAATCCCGCAGAAAGGGCGCGCACCCACAGGCCTGTTCTGGTGCGGGTGTAATCTGCAACAAACCATACAAAGGCCACGGCAAAAAGACTTACCGCCGCAAAGCGCCCCGTCTGCCATACAGCCCCGGCCTCCACGCTGGCAGCGGAATAAAGCCCGGCGCTGGCCGAATCGTAAAGGGCCATGGCCAGGCACATGAGGCCGAAGATGAAGTGCTCACGCCTTTTGCGGACGCGCTCATAAACAAACAGGTGATAGATGCCCATGGACGCAGTGATGGCGGCCAGGGCAATAAGAAGCAAGGATGCATTGTTCATGGAAATTTTCACCCCTGCACAGGGTTTTTCCTCACCTGCGCCTTGCTTTTAATTGGCAACGGTTCTGCAAAAAGGCTGGTCGGCCAAAAGCCTGCCCTTTACACAACGGTTTTGCTTTTATCCAATCATAGCGCAAAAATACCGACCATGTCCAATTTTACAGGCAAGCTAACGGTCATTTATGGTTTTTGGCTGACAAGTTCCTCCAAAACAGCATCGTATTGCTCAATCCGGTTCTCCCAGGAGTGGGCAGCCATTGCCAGAGAAAGGGCCTTTCGCGTTTCTTCATGCCCGTTTGAACTTGCCAGCAATTTACAGAGCTTTTCCACAAGGTCCTCAAAATCCTTGTAAAGAAATTGGGATGCAAACTGCATGGGAAGAATTTCAGGATAGGAAAGTCTTTCCGGCAGAAGGGGCAGGCAGCCATGTCGCATGGCCTCCACCACGGAAATGCCAAAATTCTCCTGCGTTGCCGTTGAGATTACCATGTGTCCCTTTTCAAGCCATTCAAAATACTGCTGCCTGTCGTCCACAAAGCCGTAGCGGGCAATTTTTTCCTTGAGCTTTTCCTTTGCCGCCAGAAAGGGCTTTGGCACAAACTGAAAGTTCTCGCCCAAAAGGGCCACCCTGAAATCAATTCCTTTGTCCTGGGCCGCATAAAGGGCTGCAAAAAACTCATCGGGATTTTTGTCAAACTCCCAGCGGTGATTCCAGATGACAAGGGGAACGCCATGTCTTTTGGCGGGCAACAACTCCCCGGACTCAAACCGGCAGCCCGGATAAAGCACGCCGGACTTTTTTTCAATTTCCTGTGCCGCCCATTTGGGCCTGTATTCGGGCATTCTGTTTATAAAGCTTACAAGGGCCTCAAAAAAGCTGTTTTTATGCGTCAGGGAGTTGAACAGAATCCGGTCTGCGCAAAGGGCTGTTGTTATGTCTGTGAAGCCGAACTGGTAGTCCATTGCCTCACCTGGAGCAAGCGGATAGGTGAGCTGGTTTTCGTGGAAATAAACCAGAACCGGCGGGCAGGCTGAACCTGCAAGAGCCTTGAAGTCTGCAAGACTCATCAGATTGCCTGCGATGATTCCATCAAAGCTGGCCAGGTCTTTACCCACCTTGCGGAAAAAATGCAGGGCAGCCCCGCGCATACGCCATTTCCAGAATCTTGCCGGCAGGCTTAAAATTTCAATTTTGTGCCGACTGTTTTTGGCAAGGCCCAGAGCAAAGTCCTCGTGCGAGCCGCCGAAAAAAGGCTCCAGAAACAAAAAACGCAGTTGATTTCCTGCATTCATGGGGGCTTCTCTTTTATGCAGGCCGTAAAATGCCCGCAAGCAAAGGCTTTTGCTTATTCCTGCTGCTCCACAAAGGGAATGGGCCTTCCTGTCTTGTAGGCAAGGGCTTGGCAGGCGGCCACTGTCTGGCCCTTTTCATCGGTCACGGTTATCTGGTAGAGGGCTGTTTTTCTGGTTTCGCTCACCTTTTGGGCTTTAGCTTCCAGCACACATTCAAATTCGGGCGAAGAGATATAGGTTACAGAAACATTCAGAGCAACAGCAATGGTGCCGCCTGTCTGGCTGGCGGTTTCAAAGGCTTCGTCTATGAGGCCGAAAACAGCTCCGCCGTGCGCCCTATTGTAGATGTTGTCCATAAGGGACTTTTTGTAGGCCATCCTGACATGAGAAAAACCTTCGGAAAGCTCCACAAGCTCAATTCCAAGGGTTTTGGCAAAAGGCTCGCTTGTTGTTGCAGCAAAAATCGCCTTTTTTACTTTCTCGTCCATAAATTGCTCCATTTGCAGATAAAAGGTTTTTAAGGCCTTTTTTCCACAAACAAAAATTTCTGGCAAGTTTTTTGCCGGAAGCACTATGGAAGGAAAAAGGGGGAATTCCTCAAGCAGGCGATATTATTCAA
>JASEHB010000225.1 GCA_030018745.1 Desulfatibacillaceae bacterium
AGTTCCTGCACGGCGAAGCGCAACGCAGCTATCGTTTTCCTGGGGCCGCCCCTCTGTTTTCCTGGGGCCGCCCCTCCTCACACCTACAGGGCGGTTCCAGAGGTTCATGGGCAAGGCTTGCGAGTTTGGCAAGGGCGAGGTGTACTTGTTGTACATTGAGCACTTGCCAAACGAGCGTAACGCAGCCCATGACCCTCTGGGGCCGCCCTACTCCGCTATAGCGGCCTGGGCTGCGGCCAGCCTCGCAATCGGCACTCTGAACGGTGAGCAGGAAACATAGTCCAGGCCCAGCTTGTGGCAGAAGGCAATGGACTGCGGGTCGCCGCCGTGCTCTCCGCAGATGCCGATTTTAAGCTCTTTTCTGCCTTTTCTGCCCCTTTCAACGCCTATCTGCATGAGCTGGCCAACGCCTTCTTCGTCAATGGAGCTGAAGGGGTCAAAGGGCAGAATCTTCTGGCCCAGGTATTCGGGCAAAAAGGAGCCTGCGTCATCGCGGGAGTAGCCAAAGGTCATCTGGGTGAGGTCGTTTGTGCCAAAGGAGAAGAACTGGGCTTCCTTTGCAATCTGGTCTGCAATGAGGGTGGCCCTGGGGATTTCTATCATGGTGCCCACAAGGTAATCGAACTTGACCTTCTGCTCCTCCATGACAAGCCGGGCCACATCTTCGATGTGGGCCTTCTGGTGCTTGAATTCGCCGATGGTTCCCACAAGGGGCACCATGACTTCCGGGCATACCTTTATGTTATCTTTCCAGCAGGCGGCCGCAGCCTCGAATATGGCACGGGCCTGCATACGGGTTATTTCCGGATAGCTTATGCCAAGGCGGCAGCCCCGGTGGCCCAGCATGGGGTTGAACTCCGAAAGGGCCTCGGTCTTGGTTTTCACCTTTTTCTGGCTGATGTTAAGAAGCCGGGCCATTTCCTTTATTATGATGTTGTTGTTGGGCAGAAACTCGTGCAAAGGCGGGTCGAGCAGGCGGATGGTGACCGGGCGGCTTCCCATTGCCTTGAAGATGCCGGTGAAGTCCTCCCTCTGCATGGGCAGGATTCTTCTCAAGGCTTCCTTGCGGCCCTTTGCATCGGAGGCCATTATCATTTCGCGCACAGCCCAAAGGCGCTCGCCGAAAAACATGTGCTCGGTGCGGCAAAGGCCTATGCCCTGGGCGCCGAACTTGACGGCAGCAGCCGCGTCATCGGGCGTATCGGCATTGGTGCGGATTTTAAGCTTGCGGAACTGGTCGGCCCATTCCATGAGGGTGCGGTATTCCGGGTGCTCCAGAGGGTCTTCCTCCACAAGGGGGAGCTGCCCTTCATAGACAAGGCCCCTTGTGCCGTTCATGGTTATCCAGTCGCCCTCTTTTAGCTTTTTCTCGCCAAAGTTTACGGATTTGGCCTTTATGTCAATGGAAATGTCCTGGCAGCCCACTATGCAGCATTTTCCCCATCCGCGGGCAACCAGGGCCGCGTGGCTGGTCATGCCGCCCTTGCTTGTGAGGATGGCCTGGGCCGGCTTCATGCCGTGAACATCTTCCGGAGAGGTCTCATCCCTCACCAGAATTACCATTTCCCCGGCTTCTCCAAGCTCCATTGCCTTGTCTGCGGTGAGCACTATCTTGCCCTTGGCCCCTCCCGGCCCGGCAGGAAGGCCCTTGCAGAGCGTGACAGCCACCTTTTCCTTTAAAGGGTCCACCATGGGGTGGAGAAGCTCCTCCACCTGGTCGGGCCGCACCCTTTTGAGGGCGGTCTTTTTGTCAATGAGGCGCTGGGCAACCATGTCCACGGCTATTTTTATGGCAGCCGGGCCGTTACGCTTGCCGGAGCGGGTCTGGAGCATGTAAAGGACGCCGTCTTCAATGGTGAACTCTATGTCCTGCATATCCGTGTAATGCTTTTCAAGCTTGTTGCGGATGGCTATAAGCTCCTTGTAGAGCTTTGGCATGAGCTTTTCCAGGGTGGGAAGCTCCCTGTTGGAGTCGTGCTTGGAGTGCTCGTTTATGGCGTAAGGGGTGCGGATGCCTGCCACCACATCTTCGCCCTGGGCGTTGATGAGCCATTCTCCGTAGAGGTTGTTGTCGCCGGTTGCCGGGTTGCGGGTGAAGGCCACGCCTGTGGCGGAGTTGTCGCCCGTGTTGCCGAAAACCATTGACTGGACATTGACGGCTGTGCCCCAGTCATCGGGCAGGTTTTCTATGCGGCGGTAGGAGAGCGCGCGCTTGCCGTTCCACGAGGCGAAAACAGCGCCAATGCCTCCCCATAGCTGCTCCTTTTCCGTGTCTGGAAAGGGCTTGCCCAAAACCTTTTGCACCCTGTCCTTGTATGCCTCGCAGAGTTTGACAAGGTCCTCCACAGGAAGATCCGTATCGTTTTTGACGCCCCTTTTCCTTTTGGCCTTTTCCAAAAGGTGCTCCAACTGGCTGCGGATGGCCTTTCCCTCTTCCGGCTCAATGCCCGCTGCCTTTTCCATGACAACATCCGCATACATGGCAATAAGCCTGCGGTATGCGTCATAAACAAAGCGGGGGTTGCCGGTTTTTTCTATCATGCCGGGTATGGTTTTTGTGGTAAGGCCCACATTGAGCACAGTTTCCATCATGCCTGGCATGGAAACCCTCGCTCCGGAGCGCACGCTCACAAGCAGGGGGTTTTTGCTGCCGCCGAATTTTTTGCCTGTTATGCTTTCAAGGCGGGTCATGGCCTCGTTCACCATTTTTTCCAGGCCCTGGGGGTACTTGCCCTTGTTGTTGTTGTAGGCGGTGCAGACCTGGGTTGTGATGGTGAAGCCGGGGGGAACCGGAAGGCCAAGATTGACCATTTCAGCGACATTGGCGCCCTTGCCGCCCAAAAGGTCCTTCATGTTGGCATTGCCTTCAGATTTTCCCTGGCCGAAAAAATAAACAAACTTGGAAGTCATGACCGCGTGGCTCCTTTCAGCATGTTTTTATGAAGGGACAGGCCTGCAACTGCTGCAGTTTTCGGAGTTTTTTTTGTGCAGCACCAGCAAAAAAATGCGCCAGGTGGTTTGTCACAGGCCATGTTGGATAATCATCAGACAATGTTTTTAGCTTTGTTGCATCCTTTATGCAAGGCGATATGCCACAACCGCCCGGCCTTTTCAAGCCTGTTGTGGCTCTGGTGATTTTTTTTTGTTTTACCTGTAAAATCAGGTATATTATCTTGCCAATGTCAAAAGCCGCCAGACAGCGCAAATTCAATTTCAATGGCCTTTGCCAGACTTTGGGTGTATTTTCAAGGCCATTTTTTTATTTCTGGCCCTGTTTTTTCCCAAAAAAGCATAAATTGCACAAAGGATTGTTCACAAACTCCATTTGTGGTAAAGGTTGGTGGTATTTTCAAAAAACCGGCTCTGCTTTCAGGCAGGATGGCAGGCAAGGGGTTCTTGCCCTTTTGCAGGAACAAGGAAAATAAACCAGGCTGTGCAGGAGCTTTTTTGTGGGCTTTAGCCATGTTTTCGGACCCGTGCCCTCCCGCAGGCTGGGCCTTTCATTGGGGGTGGATCTTGTAACCCCAAAGGTCTGCTCCTGCGACTGCGTTTATTGCGAATGCGGCCCCACAACAAAAAAAACCGCGCAGCGCGCCCTGTATGCAGACCCGGCAAAGGTCATCGAGGAGATTGACCAACGGCTTGCCGGTTCTCCCAAGCTGGATTTTGTAACATTTTCAGGCTTTGGCGAGCCAACGCTCAATTTGGCCCTGGGAGAGGTGGCCGACTGGCTTGCAAAAAAGTACCCGCAGTACCGCAGGGCGCTTTTGACCAACGCCACGCTTTTCGGCAATCCGGCCTTGCGCAAGGAGTGTGCGGGCATTGGCGTTGTTGCAGCTTCGGTGGACAGCGTTGATGAAAAAATTTTCCGGGCGGTCAACAGGCCGCATCCGGATATTTGCCTTGAAGAAATGCTTGAAGGCATAAGGGCCTTTTCAAAGGATTATTCCGGCAGGCTGCTTGTGGAGTTTTTTTTGGTGCCGGGCCTGAATGACCAGCCGGAGCACCTGGCCCGCATGAAGAAATTTTTTGACAGCCTTGGCCCCTGCATTGTGGAGATTAACACCCTGGACCGGCCCGGAACCTTTAGCTGGGTTGCGCCTGCTTCCAGGCAGGCCCTTGAGCAGGCTGCCAGAATTTTAGGGGCCGTGCCCATAGGCAGCTTTTGCCAGAGTCAGGGGAGTATGGCTCCGGCTGCCTTGAAGGAGCGGATTCTGGAAATAATAAGCCGCCGCCCCTGCACGGTTGATGATCTGGTGAAAATATCGGGCGCAAGCCCGCAGGAAATTGAAAAACTGGTCGCAGAGCTTGCAACCAGCGGCCTTGTCACAAAAAAAACTCTGCCTAGAGGCGTTTTTTTTCTGGCGCAGCAAGGCCCTGGCCCCAAATCGCCGACATGATGGAGGAGCGCAATGCCAATCTACATCTGGGAAGGTAAGAACCGGAAGGGCGACAAGCAGAAAGGCGAAGTTGACGCGCCCGATGAGGCGGCTGTCCGCGTACACATGCGGCGTATGCAGATCACGCCCATAAAAATCAAGAAAAAGCCCAAGGATGTTTTTGAAAATGTGGCCTTCATGCAGCCCAAGGTCACGGAAAAGGACATCATTGTCTTTGCCCGCCAGTTCTCCACAATGATTGACGCAGGCCTGCCGCTCATCCAGGCCCTGGATATCCTTTACGGCCAGCAGGAGAACAAGACCTTCAAGTCTGTGATAAGGGATATAAAGGAAGGCGTTGAGAGCGGCTCCACACTTGCAGACAGCCTGCGCAAATACCCCAAGTATTTTGACGAGCTTTTTGTGAACATGGTGGCAGCAGGCGAAATAGGCGGTATTCTCGATACCATTCTGGGCCGCCTTGCAGCATACATGGAAAAGGCCGCGGAGCTAAAGGCCAGGGTCAAGGGCGCCATGACCTACCCCATAATAGTTGTCATTGTGGCGGTCCTGGTT
>JASEHB010000226.1 GCA_030018745.1 Desulfatibacillaceae bacterium
CGATTGGATTTTGCACGACAAATTATAGTCAAGCCTGTCCCCCGACTTTTCCAATAACAAATTGAGTTTTTTTATAAAAATATCCTTCTGAAAATCCGGGTACATGATTTTTGTTGAAAAATCCACATCCTTTGTAAATCTGGTGCTATCGTATCCAATAGCCAAAAGCATTCCGCCCTTCATTAGCATTTGTCCTGCAAGTTCGGGATCTTCCGCTATCGCTTCAAGAATCACATGGACCGCCCCCCGGAACAGCCTTCTTTTTGGGCCTTGCTCCTTTTTTACCCATCCGGCAATATCGATTCTGTGCATTGCACCCTCAATCCAAAAAGATTCAAGTTGAGGAAGGATAAAAAACCGCCTTCAAAATTGCAAGCACTTCCAGGCTGCCGTCGGCCTTCCGGCGTTGTGGAAAACAGATTCAAGACCGCAAAAAATTTAAAATACCTTGTGATGATAATTGGTTGACATGAAAATTAAAATAGTTCATACTTTGGGGCAGTCAGAAGATAACTATCTGAAAATAATGGATTGTAAATAGTGGTTCCCAAGAGACTCTTTTTGATTAAATTCTATAAAAACCAAAGAGTTAATTTTTTACTTGACAAAACAATTAACTCAAGTGTATATGTCCTAAGGACATATACACTTGAGTGAGATTGAATTATGAAAAATCTCCCCATATCAACAGCCGTTACACTCTCTCTTGGCGATCTGAAAACGCCTGTGGTGACCCAGTATCACCTTGCCAGAATCATCTTCGGGCTTTATATGACCAAATCTTATCGCGGGCAGCCCTTAAGGCTTCAAAAAGATATTCCGTCACGAAGCGATTTTAATAGAGTTCTTAAAGAAATTATCGGGGCGGGTATAATTTCCTCTGTTTCCGGTTTTCCCGCCCTTTCGGTCTTCAATATCTTGGGCAGGCACCCTTCTGAAGAAGAAATAGCATGCTCTGTTGATCCCTTTGCCTACATCTCGCATTTAAGTGCAATGGCTTATCATGGGCTTACGGACAGAATTCCCAAAACAATATTCATATCCTCTCCAGCCCCCCCAGCATGGCGGGAATTTGCAAAAAAACAAATGGAAAAAGATTTCCGTGATTATTTAACAGCCTATTACGAAAACGGATTTCCAAAATTAGCAAGAATATCCATGAATAAAATCGGGCGTAAAAATATCAATCGTTTTGCCAGCCTGCATACAGGAGCATTTAAGCGCATAGAAAATGATGCCTTGAGAGTATCAACCATTGGCAGAACTTTTTTGGATATGATACGGACCCCAGACCTTTGTGGTGGCATATATCATGTCATTGATGTTTTTAAAGAGTATTCAAGCCGCTATTTAGAGCTTATTGTTTCTGAAATTGACAGGCATGGCAGGCCTATTGATAAAATCAGGGCCGGATATGTTTTGGAGGAGCTTTGTAATTTATCTCATCCAAAAATAGATGGCTGGGTGGCTTTTGTTCAGCGTGGCGGCTCACGCAAGCTTGACCCCAATGAAGAATACAGCCCCGTGTACTCTGAAAAATGGTGCCTGTCTATAAATATTGAAATTTAAACCAGCTTGATTGTGCGGGAAGCTTTACCCCTTCAGCAGCCCTGCCACAGCCAATGCGTGGCTGCGGGCCGGGCCTGTTTGGGAGAGCACGGCCTTGCGGCCTGCGGCCCCCATTTTTTGCGCGTCCTGCGGGTATTCAAGGAGCCTGATGAGTTTTTGGGCCAGATCCGCGCTGTTTTCCACCCTTATGCCTGCGCCGACACTTTCCAGAAGCTCAACCGCCTGGGCAAAATCTTGGGTGTGGGGGCCGTAAAGCACGGGCTTTGCCAGGGCTGCGGGTTCAAGCACATTCTGGCCGCCCAAAGGCACAAGGCTTGCGCCGCAGAAAACTGCATCCGCGCTGCGGTAAAGGTCAAAGAGCCTGCCCATTGCATCCACAAGAAGCACGGGCGCCAAAAGGGTTTGCCCGCTCTGCTCCAGGGCGCAGAGGCTTTGGAAGGCAAGGCCTTTTTCCCTGATAAGCCGGGCAGCCTCCGGGCAGCGGCCAGGGTGGCGCGGGGCAAGGATGAGGGCAGCCTTGGGCCAGCGTGCCCTGACTGCCAGGAATGCTTCCAGCACTTTGCCGTGCTCGCCCGTGCGGGTGCTGCCTGCAACCACTTTTGGGAAGGCCTCGCCCAAAAGCTTTTCATGCAAAAACCGGGGCGGATTTTTAACCCTTGCAGCAAGGGCATCGAACTTGGCGCTGCCCAGAATACGGATTGTTGACTGGCGCGCGCCCATTTTGCTTATGCGAATGGCATCTGCATGACTTATCATGGCAGCCAGATCAAGGCAGCTTAAAGCATGGCGGAAAAAGGGCCTGGCCGTAAGATATTTTTTTATTGAGCGCCCTGATATGCGCCCGTTTACAAGGGCGACCTTTATGCCCCGTTTTTTTGCCTCAACAATCCAGTTGGGCCAGAGTTCGGTTTCCACAAAAATAAGGGCATGGGGTTTTGCGGCATCCAGGGCGCGGCCAACTGCCCTGGGCATATCCAGCGGTGCGCGGACGCAGGTTGCCAGATTCCCCGCAAGAGTGATGGCCGAATCAAGGCCCGTTTGGGTGAATGAGCTTAATACCGAGCTGCTTTTGGGGAAGATTTCCTTGAGGCATACAAGAAGGGGGACTGCTGCGGCCACCTCGCCGACAGATGAGGCGTGAACCCAGAAGCGGGGCGAGCCGCAAAGACCTGTAAAGGTTGACGATGGGTAGCGGCCAAGGCGGCTGGAGAGAGCCAGCTCCGGCTTTAGGGCATCAGCCAGGCCCCTGGCAGGAAGGGCTGCGGCAAAAAGGCCGGAGGCCAATGCCCTGTAAAGAGCATAGGGGGCCTTGCCGGGCCTTTCAGTTTCCAAAACCATGGGCCTATCTCTGAATCTGAACAAAGCTTTTGGAAGCAGTCCGCAGAAGGTAGAGCTGTTTTTCCACCTCTCCGGTGTCATTAAAGGATGTGCGGCCTGTTACGCCGTCAAAAAACTCCTGGCTGGCCAGGGCATCCCGCAGTGCCTTGCCGGAATTTACGCCGGGCCTGCCTGCCGCCTCCACGAGAATGGCAGCGGAATCATAGCCCAAGGCCTCCCAGAAGGTCGGATCGTAGCCATAAAGGTTGTTAAATGCCTCCACAAAGCGCCGCACCTTTGGGTTGCTGCATCCGGCAAAAAAGAGATCCGGAAAGATTGTGCCCAAGGCGGATGCCCTTGCCCATTCCAGCAACTGGGGCGAATGCCACATATTTGTGCCCATTGCCAGCACATTGAAAATATCGTGATACTGTAGCTGGGGCAGGATAAGGGCTGCCACACCGGGAATATCCGGAATGAAGATGGCATCAAAGTCCACTTTGGCTTTTCGCTTTTTCTGCTCGGATTTTGTTTGAGCCTCGTCATCCCCCATCTTTTTGCTGGTCTGCGTGGCAAAGGGGTTTCTATTCTTTTCCTTTTCCGGCCACTCGTAAAAAAGGCCCACCATTTTTTTTATGGGTTCGGAAAAATCGGTCTGCTCGGCCCTGTAGGGTTCCACAGCCGTGATCCGCCCTCCATGGAGAATAACCTCATCCCAGAAGCGGTTCATGTAGAGCCTGCCATAGTCGTCATCCGGGTACAGGATGGCAAAGCGGGTAAGGCCAAGCTCTTCAACAGCGTAAGAAACAAGGGTTTTGGCCTGAAGGGCAGGGGTGATGTAGTTGCGGAAAAGATAGGATCCCGGCTGGGGCAGGGCTTCGCGCTGGGCAAAAACAATGGCCGGGGTGTTTGCCTCCCTGGCGGGAATGTGCAGGGCCTGGGGGTGGACAACAGGGCCGATGACAGCAGCCACCTTCTGCTGGGTCAGGGCATAAAAGCCCTGGTCAGTGCCTTGCTGCGTTCCCAGGCTGTCCTCAATGGCAAGGGAAATGGGCCTGGCCGGATTTGCCGAATTGTGCTCGGACACAAAAAGCTCCACCCCTGCAAGGATGCCTTCCCCAAAGCGGGCATAGGGGCCGGTGAGGGGCAGCAGAACGCCCAGCAGATCCGGCTTAAAGGCCATTTGTTTTTCAATTTCAAGCCCCAGGGCCAGAAAACGCTCCAAAAGGGGGTGGGCCGGGCAGCGGCCTTTGAACCGCTCAAAAAGCTCTGCTGCCTCATCCATGTTTCCGGCAGCCAAGTGCTTTTTGACCAGGGCATAAACAAGCGGGCTTGCTGAAGCGCAGTCCGGCGCACGCATGGCAGCCTGCTGAATTTGCGTTGCGCTTGCCTGCTGGGCGGCAAGAGACAGCTTTTGCAGTATTTCATCCTGTTTGTGCGGCTCTGCCAGGGCCAGGGCTTGAGCATAAAGGGCAAGGGCCTGCTCCGGCACTGCAAGGGCCAGTTGTGAATCGCCTGCAAGGACGGCGGCCTTTGACCTGTAATGTGCAGGGTTGCCAGGGGTCATGAGGCTTGGCGCAGCATCAAGAACCTGGGCATGAAGCCCTTGAGCAGAAAGGGCTTGCAACTGACCAAGACGGGCATCTGCCGCAAATATTGAGCGGGGATATTGGCCGGTTATCTTCTCAAAGGCCCTTTGGGCTGCGGCAAAATTCCCTTTGGCAAGGGCAAGAGAGGCAATCTGCATCCAGGCTTCAGGCGCATTGGAGGCCTGTGGATACTTTGTGGCGTAAAGCTCGTAGGCCTGGGCTGCCTCATCGGGCTTTTGGGCCTGATGAAGGGCCTGGGCCTGCTGGAAAAGCTCCCTTGCAGCTTGTGCATCGTAGGCAGGCGGAGCCGGGGCCTTGGGCGCGCAGGAGCCAAGAACAAGCGCCAGGATAAAAAAAACTGTGCAGAGAAAATTTTTCATGGTCGCGCTTCCCATAATGGCGGCAATTTACAGGCCGGTAAAGGCTCTGTCAACAAAGCAGCAGGGGCGAAGGGTTGTCTGCGGAAATTTGCAG